>DATIWA010000290.1:0-2579 GCA_035465515.1 Candidatus Limnocylindrales bacterium
TAAATTCTGAAGCTATACCGGAAGACCTGATTCGCTGGACTGAGGGTCGGGCCCTGGTGGCCACCGGATCGCCATTTGCCCCGGTCAGCTATGGAGGAGCCACCTTCCAGACCGCGCAGTGCAACAACGTGTTTGTCTTCCCCGCGGTCGGACTGGGACTCGTGGCCTCGCGCGCCCGCAGGGTCACCGACGGGATGATGATTGTGGCGGCGCGCACTCTGGCCCGGCATTCGCCCACCGCGGTTGATCCAACCTGCTCGCTGCTGCCCGCAGTGGCCGACCTTCGTGAGGTGGCGCTGGAAATCGCACTGGCCGTGGGCCTGGAAGCGCAGAACGCCGGTGTGGCACCTCAAACCAGCCGCGAGGAACTGCGTGAACGGGTCAAGGCCGCCCGGTGGGACCCGGTTTACCCTGAACTGGTTGAGTGATAGCCGGAGAGAATCCTGCTTCGAGTTCGCGGGGCGTGGCGCTGCCGCTGCGCTTCAGCCCCGCGAACACTTTACCGGTTGCGATGGATGGATTTACTCAGGCCACTTTCCGCGCCCCGGCCTTCTTTCCCAAAAAGTCCAGCAGCTCGCCGTTGACCTGCCCGGCATGAGTCCAGATCAGTCCGTGCGGCGCGCCTTCCACCACCACGAGTTTGCTTCCTTGAACAAGCCCGGCTGTGCGCCTGCCGCTGGCGTCAAGCGGGACAATCCGGTCGGAATCGCCGTGAATTACCAACGTCGGCACGTCGATTTTCTTGAGATCGTTGCGGAAGTCTGTCAACCATGACTGCACGCAGTCCAAAGTGCCTTTTGGCGAGGCCCCGGCGGCAATAGCCCAGCTGAACTGGACCACCTGGTCGCTGATCAGCTTTCCGCCCAGTACGTCCAGGTTATAGAAATTCTTGAGGAACTGTGAGAGGAAGGCCGGCCGGTCCGCGATAATGGCTTGCTTGATCCCGTCGAAGACCGGGGCGTCCACGCCTTCAGGATTGTCCGGGGCCTTGAGCAGGAAAGGCGGAATGGCCGAGATAAAGATCGCCTTGGCAACACCCGTGGTCCCGTATTTGCCTATATAGCGGGCCACCTCGCCGCCACCCATGGAAAAACCAGCCAGGGCAAAGTCGCGCAGACGGAGCCTGGTCACAACTTTGCGCAGATCTTCCGCCAGGGTGTCATAGTCGTAGCCGGAAGCCGGCTTGCTCGAGTGCCCGAATCCGCGCCGGTCATACGTGATGACGCGATGGCCTGCTTCCAGCAGCGCCGACACCTGTTTTTCCCACGAGCGCCCGCTCAGCGGCCAGCCGTGAATCAGCACGACAGGACTGCCCTTGCCGTGGTCCTCATAATAGAGCTCGATGTTGCCGGAGTTTTCCTTTCCGACGTTGATAAATGGCATTTGGGTCCTCCTTGGCATGGAATCGATGGGCTGTTGATTTCCGAAGCGTTAGATGCGGCGGGCAAAAGCGGCGGCGCGTGTCTTACCTTTATCCGCCAGCCCCGGAATTACTTCCGTACTCACGCACGGGAGCAGCGGCGGGGAATGATTCCATGAGATATTGACTACGTTATGGAATCCTGGACTCAAGCCCATGCGGCCGACTTTCCCGCTCAGCTCGACCATGTGGAAATTGAAAACCGCTGCGCAAGCGAATCATTCACCTGGGGGCCGCAGGCCTTGTGGCTCCTCTGCGGACTGATCTGGATCTTCTATTTCCTGGTGCGCGACGTTCCGGAACTGGCCAGAAACACGGCGCTCATCGGCGCCGTTGCCACGCTGCTTTCCGCCGTAGGCGTCTGGTACGACCGGCGGCGGCGCAAGCGTCGCACCGTTCTTTGTCCCCTGGGCGGGCGGATTGGCTGCTACAGCGGCAACGCCTACCAGTACAGCTTTGCGCCTGAAGAGATGGTCCGGGTACGCATGGATTTCTTCGGATGGGGCATGATGGTGCTTAAAGGACTGGTGCCCATGGTGCTGATCATAGTGATCATCCTGGTGGTAATGCTTGACGGGCTGAGATCTCCCGGCCCGCACGGATGGCAGGACATTGGGGTGTTCTTGTACGCCGTTCTGTTTGCGGTCTTCGGCTTCGCCGCAATCTTTCGCTCGCGCATCACCCTGGCCTTTTTCTGGATCCCCAGCGCCGGGGGCAAGGCGGACAAGCCGGCGTATTTCCATCCCAGGGAGCTAAAGAAGCTTGAAACTGCACTGGGGGAGAGATTCCTGCCGTCGTCTTCAAACCACTAGGGTCCGGGGATGCCGGTAATGCTGCGGGCCGATTGGATGGCCTTATTTCAATCTTGTTTCGTTCGCGTCGTTCGTTCGCCCGAGACGATCATGCTCGGATGCAACAGGAAGCTGCCAGCCGCGCCGGATCGCCATCATGCGAAGGCCGAAACACAGCACCGCGCCTGCCGCGGTAACGGATTCAGAAGGCACATGCAGCCTCGAGCCGATCACTACCACTGTAGCGCCGGCCAGGGCGGCGACCGCGTAAAGCTCCGAGCGCAGCACGGTAGGAATTTCCGAGACAAGAACGTCGCGCACCATCCCGCCTCCGATTCCTGTCAGCACACCGAGCATGACGGCTGCCA
>DATIWA010000291.1:0-15229 GCA_035465515.1 Candidatus Limnocylindrales bacterium
CCTGTGGTGCATCGCAATTTGCAGCAGCCCACGGACCGTCCGGCGATGGCAAAGGCCGGAAAGTAAATTGCGCTTCCACACGTCCCTGCGATGGCTGTTGCTGCTGGCCGTGGTCCTGGTCTGCCTTGCAGGCTGTAACAGCACGCCTGATCCTGTTCCCAACTATCGCGAATATGCCTATATCAGCAACGGCGGCAGCAACAACGTAACCGTCGTGGACCTTCGCGGCCTGGCGGTGAAAGCCGTGGTTCCGGTCGGCAAAAGCCCTACCGGCCTGGCCGCCAATCCCAGCAAAAATGAAATTTACGTGGTCAATACCGAATCCAGCAATATCAGTGTGATTGACGCGGAAACCAACAAGGTAACGGCAATCATCGGCGTGCACGGCAGGCCTTTTTTTATTGCCGTCTCGCCGGACGGCAAGCGCGCCTACGTCGCCAACTCCGGCTCGGCAAATCTCTCCGTGATCGATCTGGAAAATCACCGGGTAATCAAGACCATAGCTACCGGCAACGGCAGCAACCTGGCGCGCGTCACCCCGGACGGCAAGCTCGTTGTGGTGGCCTTGCGCGATGAAAATTCCGTGGCAATCATTGACGCAGAGAAGCTCTCTCTGATTGCGAAGGTCAAAGCTTGCGGCAAGCCGGTGGACCTGGGTATTGTCCCGGATTCCAGCAAGGTATTTGTGGCGTGCAGCGAATCCAAACAGGTCGGCGTAATTGATCTTAAACAGAACAAGCTCCTGACCCTGCTCGATGTAGGCAAGACGCCTATCCAGATCGCGGTGAAGCCCGACGGCGGCGAGGTCTTTGTGTGCAACTATGACGATCATTCCATCTCGGAAATCGTCAGCGGCCCCAATGAGGTGAACAACACCTTCCTCATCGGCAATCATCCGGCGCGCGCACTAGTGTCCCCGGACAATTCCCTGCTCTACGTGACCAATTTCGGCTCCGATTCTCTGGCCGTTTACAGCATTGATAACGGGAAACGTACTGCGTCGGTTTCGGTGGGAAGCCATCCCGAGGCCATGGCGCTTTCCCCCAACCAGCTTATGCTGCTGGTTGTAAACACCGCCAGCGGCGACCTCACCGTGCTCTCTTTAATTGACCGCAAAGGCCGTCCGCAGCCGGACACCCCTGCCCTGGAAACCATGATTCCGCTGGGCAAGGACCCGCGGGCAATCGTAGTGAAAGCTTTCATCAGCCAGCAGTAGAATAGTGGGCGCATGTTCGAACGCTATATGGAAACGGCTCGCCGGGCCATTTTCTTTTCCAGATATGAGGCTTCACAGAATGGCTCGCCATATATCGAGTCACTCCACCTCCTGCTGGGAATTCTGAGGTCAAACCACAGAATCTTCATCGAAAGCGGAGTCCCGGTGTCCGCCGACCCCGTGGAAAAGGAATGCCGAGGGAGATTGCCGCCTGCACGGGAAAAGATTTCAACCAGCGTGGACCTCCCGCTGTCCAGCGAATGCAAAGCTGCTGTCATGAACGCCGCCGAGCAGGCAGACCTGGATCAAAGCAAGTCAGTTAGTCTCCTGCATCTGACTCTAGCCCTCATGAATGCGTCGGATGCCGTGGCGGGAATCCTGAAGAATCATGGGGTCACTCCGGAAAAGCTTGGACGCGGGCAAAAGTCATCCGATTCCGTACCTCTTCCCGGACCTGCCGGCGCCTTCGTGGAATTCATCTGCGATGGGGAATTGATTGCGAACTCATCGTTGCTTCTCGCCAACCCACTACCGCGAGTCGGCGACGAGGTTATCTTCGGCGGGGAGCAACCCCATCGCTACAAGGTAATTGCCGTTCAGCACTACTTTGAGGAAAGCCTGCCTTCGCGCAGCGCCAGCCATACCCGGCTCACTAAGGTTGTGATAATGACCTAGCGCCTCGGTTCTTCTCGGCGGGAAAGCTGACTCAGACGAGCCCCAGGCCGCCATCCACCGTCATTATCTGTCCGGTAATGAACCGGGGCGCGGCAGCGAAGTACATCACAGCGCTCACCACATCCTCGGGCGTCCCGTTGCGTTTGGCGGGTGCGCGCTCAGCCAGCCGGTCCAGCAGCCGCGTGTCCCGCTCGCCTTCGCCCGGATCGATCATTCCTGGAGCTACACAATTCACGGCAATTTCGGGAGCCAACGCCTTGGCCATGACGCGCGTCAGCATATGCAAGGCGGCTTTCGATGAGCAATAGTGGGCATGCGTGGCCCATGGCTTCTCGCCCCCGAGCGAGCCCAGGTTCACGATCCTGCCCTTGCTCTGCCGCAGCGCCGGAATGCACTTCTGCGAGACAAGAAAGGGACCGCGCACATTGACGGCGAAGAGATTGTCCCATTGCTCTTCCGTAATATCTTCGAGCGGGGCAGTTTCAAAAAGGCCGGCGTTGTTGATCAGGACATCAATACCGCCAAACGTCTCTTCAACTCTCTCTACCGCCTGCGACACGCTGTTCTGGCTCCGCACGTCGCATCGGATGGCCCGGTATCTCGCGCAGAGCTTGCGTAAGTCGAGGCTGGTCTGGTCCGAATCGGCGACGGAATTGAAAAACGTGAACGCCACTTGAGCGCCGGCCTGAGCGGCGGCCAGCGTGATCGCTCTTCCCAATCCATGAGCGCCGCCTGTGATCAGGGCTGTCTTTCCCTTGAGGTCCTGCACACCTGCATTGTAATGGCTGAATTGCCGGGGACGGAACGAGTGTTGCGGGCTATAAGCCGAACAGTTCGCGCAATTTCCTGGTCTGCGCCCGGCTGACGGGAATCTCGGTCTGTTTGCGGTCATCCATGCGCAGCTGGTAGGAGCTTTTAAACCAGGGCACCACTTCCTTGATGCGGTTGATGTTCACCACAAAGGACCGGTGCGCCCGCCAGAACATGTCCGGATCAAGTCCTTCGAGCAGTTCTTCCAGGGTGCGGCAGTTGGATTGCCCTTCATGCGTGGTGGCCACCACGCTGATGATGCCGTCCTCAATGGAGGCAAAGCAGACATCCTTCTGGTCCACCAGAAACAGGCGACCGGCGGAGCGCAGAAGAACTTTGGAATTCTGCGGTTTCTGCGCTTCCAGCATCTTGACCAGTGTGTCCAATCTATCGGTCGCGGGGGCTGCAGTGCGGATTTTCTTGCGCGCTTTGTCAATCGCCTGGGCGACACGCTTTTTGTCAAAAGGCTTCAGCAGATAGTCGATGGCATTGACCTCGAAGGCCTTCACCGCATACTGGTCGAAAGCGGTGGCAAAAACAATCTGCGGCATTGGGATTTTTCTGTCCGCAAGCTTCTTGATGACTCCAAAGCCGTCCAGGCCAGGCATCTGCACATCAAGAAACACCAGGTCAGGAGCGTGCTCCTTGATCAGATTCACCGCTTCCAGCCCATTGTGTCCCTGGGCGACGATGTTCACGTCGTCCATGGCCTTGAGCAGATAGCTCAACTCGTCGCGCGCGAGCTGCTCATCATCGACAATGACCGCGGAAAGGGGCACGAAGATTCTCCGCCACCAGTATAGAAGGTGGCTGTCTCATGCTCAATAAGGAATGCCGTCCGGGGCGGGCGGTTGCTCTGTAAACTTTTTCTCGCCCAGCCTGTCGATTTCCCCGGAGTCGCCCGTCGTTCAGGCGAGCAGGGACAAAACCTGCCATCCCAAGGAGGAATCATGAAGGTGAACAATAAAAGAGCCGGCGCGATGGGCGCTCTGGCGGTTTTTGCCGCAGCGGCGATCTTGCTGGGGCTGGCCGGCAGCCAGGCCTCCGCAGCCCCCAGGCAGGACACAAATGCCGCGCTGGGCTTCGCAAAACTCCAGACCCTGGTTGGGACCTGGGAAGCCACCACGGAAAAAGGCAGGGTCACAACGACGTATGAGTCGGTCTCCAAGGGGACCGCGCTTCTTGAGCGCATGAAGGTCCCGGGAGAGACCGAAATGGTGACCCTCTATCACCTCGACGGCGGCAACCTGGTTCTGACCCATTACTGCAGCGCCGGCAACCAGCCGCACATGCAGGCAGGACCGTTTGACCCCGCCAGAAACCAACTGGTGTTCAACTTTGCCGGTGGAGGGAACCTCCAGGACCCCAATGTGGGCCACATGCATAGCGCAGTGTTCACCTTTACCGGCCCCGATGAGTTCACGTCCCAGTGGACCTTCCAGCAGGGAGGCCAGGCCCGCTTTACCGAAAACATGCAATTTCACCGGGTAAAATGAGATTGCGCGCTTACATCTGCGAGCGTTCTGCTGAACGGCACCCCCTTTCGGCAGACGCGTCTCTTAACGAGTGCCATAAATCCAGGAGAGTTCCATGCGTTACATGCTGCTGATCTATACACGTGAAGACGAACGGGCGATAAGAACCGAAGAGCAGATGGAGGAAATAAAGAACGGCCACCTGGCGGCAATGCAGGAGGCCCGCGGTAAGGGTGTGCTGGAAGCAGCCGAGCCGCTGGCCGGCACCAGAACCGCAACCACGGTCCGCTTGCAGAATGGCAAACCCCTGATTACCGATGGACCCTTTGCCGAAACCCGGGAACAACTGGCCGGCTACTACATTCTGGACTGCCGGGACCTGGATGAAGCCATCGTCTGGGCACAAAAGATTCCTACCGGCTGCGGCGGGCTGAATGGCTGCGTGGAAATCCGTCCCTTGCCCGGGCTGGGTGAACGTCCCATGGCCATGGCGGGTAACGCAGCGGCCGGCACAGCGCGCAATGCATGAGGTCCACAGCACGATTGAGGCGGTATTCCGGCAGGAATCAGGCCGGATCATTGCCACCCTCATCCGCATCGGTGGCTCCTTCGACCTTGCCGAGGAAGCGTTGCAGGAGGCCTACGCGTCCGCTCTAGCCAACTGGGGCGAGAAAGGGATACCGGATAACCCCGGGGCCTGGCTCACCGCGGTGGCGCACCGCCGGCTGATTGACCAGGCGCGCCGCGAACGGACGCGCCGCCACAATCAGGAGCCGCTGCTCTACCAGACCGCAACCGTTTCGCAGCCGGATGCCTATGCCATGTTCGAAGCAGACGCAAACACCTATCCCGATGACCGATTGCGGCTGATCTTTACGTGCTGCCATCCGGCGCTGAACCCGGACGCACAGGTTGCGCTCACGCTTCGCACCCTGGGCGGCCTGGCCACGCCGGAAATCGCGCGCGCCTTTCTGGTGCCTGAGCCGACGCTGGCGCAGAGGCTGGTCCGGGCCAAGCGCAAAATTGCTGACGCCCGCATCCCCTATGAAGTCCCCCCGCCCGGGCAGATCGCCGAACGGCTGCAGCCGGTCCAGTCCGTCCTCTACCTGATCTTCAACGAAGGCTATGCCGCCACGTCCGGCGACAGCCTGGTCCGGCGTGAACTCTGCGCAGAGGCCATCCGCCTCGGCCGCACTCTGTGCGACCTCCTGCCGGGCGAACCTGAAAACCTGGGCCTGCTGGCGCTGATGCTGCTGCACGATTCCCGGCGCGATGCCCGTACCAGCCCGCAGGGCCGGCTGGTCACCCTGGAAGAGCAGGACCGTTCTCTATGGGACCAGCAGCGCATGACCGAAGGCAGAGAGCTTGTCCGCCGCGCCCTGCGTATGAGAACTCCGGGCCCATACCAGTTGCAGGCGGCCATCGCGGCTGTGCATTCTGAAGCCAGGCTGGCAGCGGAAACCGACTGGCAGGAGATCGCCGCCCTTTACCGTGAACTGCTTCAGATCTCTCCATCACCGGTGATTGCCCTGAACCACGCCGTGGCCGTGGCCATGAGCGAAGGGCTGGAAGCCGGGCTCCGGCTCATTGATCAGGCAGGAGCCACAGGCGAACTGCGTGATTACCATCTATTCCATGCGGCGCGGGCCGATCTGTTGCGCAGGCTCGGTCGCAAAGCCGACGCCGTGGCCGCCTATGAAAAGGCTTTGAAGCTTGCCACCAATAACGTGGAACAGGAGTACCTGCGCAGGAGGCGCGACGAGCTGACACTCTCGACCGCAAAGGCTTAGCGGTCAGCTGCTTCTTTCCACCACAAACTCAGGCACCATCAGCAGCGCGCGCTTTACGTCGGAATCGGGAAAGATGCAGATGGCGTTGCGGGCGGCGGCGGCATGCTTTGCAGCCTCATCGTAGGCATACTGGATCGATCCGTAGCGCTTCAACATCTCCAGAATCTGCTCATGCTGCACGCTGATAAAGGCCCGCTCCTGCAATACGGTCTCAATAAGCTTGCGCTCTTCCGCGGTGCACCGCTCCAGGGCGTGGATAACAGCCATGGTGACCTTGCCTTCGCGAAGATCGCTGGCCACCGGCTTGCCGAGGACGGCCTCTGATGCCGTCAGATCGAGCGCGTCATCAACAATCTGGAAAGCCAGGCCCAGATGCCGGCCATACTCGCCCAGCCGCGTTTCCTGCTCGTCGCTGGCTTTGCCCAACAGGCCTCCCATACGCATGGAGACCGCGAAAAGGCAGGCCGTCTTGCGGAAGATCAGGTCGAAATGCTCTTCCAGGCTGATGCACTTGCCCAGCTTCTCCATCTGGAGCAGCTCCCCTTCGACCATCTGCTGGGTGAGCTCAATCAGCACATCGAGGATTTTGAAGTTCCGTTCCTGCACGGCGATCTTGAACGCCTGCATGTACAGCCAGTCGCCGGCCAGCACACATTTGGAATTGCCCCATTGGGTATTGGCGGCAGGACGGCCGCGCCGCGTCCTGGCCTCGTCAATAATGTCATCGTGGACAAGCGTGGCCGTATGGATCACTTCCACCACGGCGCCCATGCGGACCGCGCTGCGCTCGTCGTGGGGAAAAAGTTTGGCCGCCAGCAGCAGGAGAGCGGGACGAATACGCTTCCCGCCTCCGGCCCGCAGATGCTCGCCAATATCGGTTATGGCGCGAACGCCGGAGACGGTGTCGCGGCCAAACTCACGCTCAATGGCCGCCAGATCGTCGCGCAGCAGATCAAAAACCTCTTTACCGTTGCCTGTTGCCGGTGAACTCAAGCCAGCCCCTTAATTGCTGCGATAGTTAGTGAACTGCATGTCAATGCCGAAGTCGTGCCCCTTCAGCAGGGCGATGATTTCTTGAAGCGTGTCGCGGTCCTTGCCGCTTACGCGCACGCTGTCACCCTGAATAGAGGCCTGGACTTTTTTCTTCGAGTCCTTGATGAGCTTGACGATGTCCTTGGCCTTCTCCGTGGGGATGCCCTGCTGCATGGTGATCTTCTGCCGGGCCCGCGAGCCGGCCGCCGGTTCAACGGCGCCATAGGTCAGGGCTTTCAGCGGCACACCACGCTTGACCAGCTTGCTTTGCAGGATATCATTCACCGCCTTAAGCTTATATTCATCGGCGGAGCTCATGATGATGGCGTCCTTGCCTTCCAGGTTGATCTCGGATTTGGAATCCTTCAGATCAAAACGCGTGTGGACTTCTTTCAGGGCGTTCTGGATGGCATTGGAGACTTCCTGAAGGTCAACCTTGCTGACGATATCGAATGAATTTTCTGCGGCCATGCAGTATTAGCTTACTAAAGAGGGGTGGAAACAGGCGAGTTTTTGAACGCGGCACGAGTCTCCGCGCCGCTTCCGCCCCGCAGACTTGCAATGAGCGGGACCGTCTTGGGGCCGGACTTCGCCAGGCCCAGCCAAGCGGCAAAACACTTGCGCTGAATTGCCACATTCGCCGTGGAAATGGGATTTGAGACTGAAGACTTGCGGTTGGTGATTTGTTGGTATGTAACGCCGCCGGGAACCAGCGATTGGGCCATCAAAAGATACGTTCTTCCTCGGGAGCGCTTGCGCGCACGGGCAGCGCGCCTTTCAGAACCCGCTCGACAACTTCTTCAGTGATCTCGCGGGCGGCCGGCGATTCGCGATCCAGTGTGCCATCCAATAGTCCTTGAACAGCGTCTTTGCTGCTTTGCTTCTTCGCCATAACAGGGAGAAGTGCATCCGGATTGCCAAAATCGGACGGCGGCAACTCATTGCAATTCAAGCCAGATTCCTCGTCTCTGCCTCATTACCTATGCAATTAATTCCCTGCCCTGTGTAGGATCGTCATAAGCCGGCCACCGAGCGCCTTTAGTGGAGATTCGAACCTGTCTGGTAATTCAGCGCGGCTTGGGCCGCTTCAAACTGATATTTCGCGGTAACCGTGCTGATCTGAGCTTCAGTTTTCTGCAATTGCGCCTGGCTAAGCTCAACAATCGAACTCAGCCCCAGCTTGTATCGGGACTGCGCCAGGTCCAGAGAGAGCGAAGCCTGGTCCAGCAGCTTGGCGGCGACCTGCTGCCGTTCGAATGCACTGTTGGCGTTAAGCCACGCGGTACGAACATCGCGAGCCACAGTGTCTTTAAAGTCGCGGAGGCGTTCTGCTGCGGCACGCGCCCGCAGCCGGGAGTCCTCCGCGCGGGCGCTGAACTGGAAGCCATTGAAGATGGGTACCTGCACGTTGACCCCAATCGCGCCGTAGCCGTTGTTGCCCAGCCGGTCGCTGCGAACCGGCGTCAGGCCCGCCGCGCCGAGGGCGCTGATCGTAGGCAATTGGAGCCGCCGCTCGGCCGTGCTGAAGCGCTCCGCCGAGCTTTGCTCCAGTTCCAGGCTCTTCACGTCAGGGCGGCCCTGTAATGCAAGCTGAATGTACTCTTCGGCGGTGCCTGTCAGCGTCTGCGTGCCCTCCCCGTCCACCAACTGGTAAAGCTGCTGGTCAGGCATGCCGAGGGCTTCCGACAAAGCGGCATACGCGGCGTCGCGGCTGTTCCGGGCATTTACCTGGAGCAACTGCGCCTGGGCCAGCGAGACGTTCGCAAAACTCAAATCGAGCGCGGAGCGCAGCTTGGCATCCTCCATCGCTTTCACCTGGTTCACCAGCACCTGACGCGCTTGCACCGTCTCATCCGCAACCTGCATCAGCGCCTGCGCGGAAAGAGCGCTGTAAAACGCCTGGTCCACGGCGTAGACGATTTGCTCCCGTGTGGCCAGCGAGCTTTGCTCCTGCGCCTGCGCGTGCAGCCTGGCCGAGGCCGTCAAATTTGTGGTGCGGCCAAAGTCCGTGATGAGCTGGCTGGCCGCCAATCCTGATGCCGCGCGCTCAAACACGCTGGGATTGTTCAACACACCGGCGGTAATGCGGTTTCCGTCCTGATAAACGGTCACGCCGGTGGTGTTGGAACTCACCGTTGGCAACAGGGCCGATCGCACCTCGCGCGCCGTCTGTTTTGCCGCCAGCGCATTCAGTTCTGCGATGGTGATGCGGGGATGGTTCTTCAATGCCATCTGCTCGGCATCGTGCAGGGTGAGTCGCGGCAGCGAAGCCTCTGGCGCCGCGGTTGCAGGCTTGGCGAAAGTTGCGCTTTGCGCTGCCGAAATTACGCTCGAAATAAGCAGGGAAAACAGTGCGAGGCCAGACAGGCCGCGTGGGTTCATCATGAGTATTGTTCCGGATGAATGGTTTTATTGCGATACACGATCAGGTATGCGGCAGGAACCAGGAAAACCGTCAACACAACTGATACCGTCAGACCGCCAATAATCGCCCGCGCCAGGGGCACATAAGCTTCACTGCCTGTGCCCAGTTTCAAGGCCATCGGTATTAAACCGATCAGGGTAGCCAGAGAAGTCATCAGGATGGGACGAAGCCGGATCCGGCAGGAAGTCACGATCGCATCGTGGACCGGCATCCCGTCAATTTCCAGGCGGTGCGCAAATTCAACAATGAGAATGCTGTTGGAAACCACGATCCCAACCATCATGATGACGCCCATGAGCGACTGCACATTGAGCGTGGTGCCGGTAAGGAACAGGATAAGAAGCACTCCAGTGATGCCCGTGGGGACCGCGAGCAGGATCAATATGGGATCGAGAAATGAACGGAATTGCGCCACCAGAATCAGGTAGAGGAGCACGATGGAGAGCAACAGGCCAAAGCCGAAGCTGCGGAAGGATGCGCGCATGCCCTGCACCATTCCCTGCAACTTCACGCGGGTGCCGGCGGGCAGCTTTTCCCGAGCAATGATGCGGTCAATGGCCCCCGCCACCTTGCCCAGGTCTTCCGTGGTGGGATTCACATATATATCGATCGCCCGCTGGATCTGGTAATGATCGATCTCCGTCGGGGAATCCACGCGGGTCATCGTGCTGACGGAGGACAGCTGTGCGGCTTCACGCAGCCCGGCTGCGTGCAACGGGATCTGTTTGAGATCAAGAATGTCATGGACCGATTTCTCAGGATATTGCACGGTGAGCATGTAGTCGTTCCCGCTCCTCGGATCGATCCAGTAGCTGGGCGCGATCATCCCATTTGACGTAAGCGCGGTAATGATGTTGTCCACCACCTCTCGCTGTGTCAGGCCGAGTTCGCTGGCGCGCAGCCGGTCCACATTCAGCTTGAGCGCGGGATAATCGAGGTCCTGCGGAATGAATACGTCACTGACCCCCGGCACCTGCCTGATTTCACCGGCAATCTGAGACGCAATCCGGTAGCTGTCCTCCAGGTGCGACCCGCTGACCTGCACATCAATCGGCGCAGGCAGGCCCTGGTTCAAGACTGCATCCTGAAGCCCGCCTGACTGAAAGTACGCGCTCAATTGCGGAAGGTCGGTCCGCAGTTCCTTCCGCACGCGGTCCATGTATTCGTAGCTGCCAACCCGGTGCTCTTCGTTCAAAGCGACCAGCACCGTTGCCGTATGTGGGCCGGCATTGCTGGTGTAGATAGAAGAGAATCCCGGGATCACGCCTATGTTGGACACCACCAGCTTCAGGTCGTGAGGGTCCACCACCTTTTTGATGAGGTCTTCCACCTGCTTTACGTCCTGATTCGTGACTTCGATACGGCTGCCGGAGGGGGCCTTGAGGTTGATCACGAACTGGCCGGCGTCGGCGCGGGGGAAGAACGCAATCCCCAGAAAAGGAAACAGGCCAAGGCTGAGCACGAAGCCGCCCATAATTGCAGCCACAACCATTGCCGGACGATTCAGCCCTCGTCTCACCAGACGGTCATAACCATCCAGGAGCTGCTGGAACCTGTGGTTGAACCCCGCGTTGAAGCGTTCCAGCCGCGAAGAGCTTTCTGTCGGGTGCGCATGTTCCGCCGCGTGGGGCTTGTAGTTCTTGATCAACCTGGCGCAAAAGAGCGGTACCACCGTCATCGCCACAAAATAGGAAGCAAACAACGAGAGCACAACGGCAAGCGCCAGCGCTGAAAACAGATACCGCCCGACGCCGTATAGAAACGTAACCGGAAAAAACACGACTGCGGTGGTAAGGGTCGCCGCCAGCACCGCGATGGCAACTTCCTGTCCGCCTTTCTCGGCAGCCACCGCAGGCGGCTCTCCCATCTCGAGATGCCGGAAGATGTTTTCCAGAACGATCACGGAGTTGTCAATCAACCGCGAGAAGGCCAGCGCCAGCCCCGCCAGCACCATGGTATTGATGGAACTGCCCCCGAAATACAACGCAATCAGCGCCGCCAGGGCCGAAAGCGGAACGGAGAGAGAAACGGCCAGAGTTGCGCGGAGGCTGCCCAGAAACAGCAGGACCATCAGGCAGGTAAGAAACAATCCCATTCCGCCTTCATGTAGGAGGCTTTCAATCGCCTTTTTCACAAAGATGGATTGATCAAATACCACTCTTGCCACGAGTTGTTTCGGGATGCCGAACAGGCGGGCCACAACGCTCTTGATCCCGTCTACAACCGCGATGGTGTTGGTATCGCCACCCTGCTTCAAGATGGGCAGGTACACGGAGTGCTCGCCGTCCACCCGCACAACATTGGTCTGAATCTGAGAGGCGTCCCTGGCTTGTCCTATGTCACCGACCGTGACCAGCGCGCCGTTCACGGTCTTGATGGGAAGCTGGTTGATCTCATCAATGCTGCTGAGCTGGCTGTTGGTGTAAATGTTGTAATCGAACGGTCCGATCCTGGCATCGCCCGCGGGAAGAATCAGGTTTGAAGTGTTGACCGCACGCACCACGTCCATCAGGCTCAGTTGGTGGGCCGTGAGTTTGACCGGGTCAACATACACCATGATCTGGCGATACTTGCCGCCAAAGGGCGGTGGAACGGATGCTCCCGGAACAGTGGCAAGCTGATTGCGAATGACAAACTGGCCCAGGTCGCGCAGCGTCGTCTCGCTCAGCCCCTGGCCTTTCAAGGTAATAATGCAGACAGGAAGACTGGAAGCGTCAAACTTGATTACCACGGGCGGCAAGGTGCCTTTCGGCAACCGTCGCAGATTGGCCATGGCCAGGTTGGATATCATGGTGACATCAGAATCGGCGTCAGTCCCCGGCCGAAAGAAAATCTTGATGATGCTCACTCCCGGGAGGGAGCGCGATTCGATGTGATCAATGCCGCTGCCCAGCGTAAAGAACCTCTCGAATCGTCCCGTAATCTCCGTTTCTATCTCTTCCGGAGGCATCCCGTTATAAAAAGTGGCCACCACGACTTCGGGAATGTTGATGGCGGGAAAAAGATCCACCGACATCCGCAGCAGGCTGGTGATTCCCACCACCGTGATCAGCAGGCAGCCGACAATAATCAAATATGGGTTTCGAATGGAGAACCGCGACATTACCGGACTTCCTCCGCGATCTCCAGACCGGCCGAAGGCTGCACGCGTCGCCGCGCCACCAGGTACTGCGCCGCCGGCACAATAAACAGGGTGGAAGCAAAGGAGAGCACCAGACCGCCAATAATGGCCACGGCCAGCGGAGCATACGCCTCGCCTCCGGTGCCCAGCTTGAGCGCCATCGGGACCAGGCCGATCACCGTGGCCAGAGACGTCATGAGCACCGGGCGCAGTCGCACAAGGGCCCCGGTCACGGCGGCCTCACGCGCTTCCATGCCCTGCTCAATCAGCTTTTGCGTGTAATCCACGAACAGGATGCTGTTGGAAACAGCAATGCCCACAAGCATAATCATTCCCATCAGGGCCATCACGTTCAGCGTGGTTCCCGTGAGCAGGAAGGACGCCAGAGCGCCTGTGATTCCCAGGGGAACAGCGAGGAGGATCACAAGCGGGTCAATAAACGACCGGAAGAGCGGAACAAGCACAAGATAGAGGAGCAACACGGCAAGACACAGACCGATGGCAAAGCTGCGGAAGGACGCGTTCATCGCTTCCACCATTCCGCGCAGCTGCACCCGCACTCCGGCGGGCATGTGCTCCCGCTTCAGGAGGCGTTGTATGGAACTGGCGACACTTCCAAGGTCCTCCCCGGAAGGCGTGACGTATATATCCACCACTCTCTGGATCTGATAGTGGTCAACTTCCGTGGGAGATTCCAATCGGCTGATATCGCCGACCGCGTCAAGCGTCGTCGCTTTCTGTCGCCCTTGCGCCCGCAGGGGAATTCCCTTCAGGTCGTCCATGCTCTTTACGCTGGTCTCCGGATATTGCACGGTCAGCATATAGTCGTTCCCGCTCCGGGGATCGATCCAGTAACTGGGAGCAATCATGCCGTTGGAGGTCAGCGCGGTGATTACGTTGTCCACCACCTCTTTCTGACTCAGTCCCAGTTCGCTGGCGTGCTGCCGGTCAATGTCCAGACGAAGCGCCGGATAATCCAGGTCCTGGGGAATGAATGCGTCACGCACCCCATGGATCCCGCGAATTTCGCCCGCAATGGACACGGCCGTTGAATAGAGACGTTCCAGGTCGTTGCCGCTCACCTGGACGTCAATGGGCGCAGGCAGGCCCATGTTTAAGACGGCATCCTGCAAGCCGCCGGACTGGTAGAACGCGCTTACTTCTGGAAGCTCGGAGGAAATCCGGCGCCGGATGCGGTCCATGTATTTGTAGCTGCCAATGCGATGGTTGGCATTCAGGCTCACCTGGATGGTTGCCGTGTGCGACCCGGAATTGCTGGTGTAAATGGAGGAAAATCCCGGAGTCACGCCGATGTTGGAAACAATGATTCCCAGGTCCGCGGGGTCCACTGTTTTCCGGATCAGCGTTTCAACCCGATTGACCAGCCCTTCCGTCATCTCAATGCGGGTGCCGGAGGCGGCTTTCAGGTTGATGACAAACTGGCTGGCATCGGTCCTGGGGAAGAAGGCAACTCCAAGAAAAGGAAACAGGCCAAGGCTGACGGCAAACATGCCCAGAATCGCGACAATAACTTTGCCCGGCCGCTCCAGAGCTTTATGTAATTGGCGGCCGTAAGCATGGGTGGCCTGCTCGTAGCATCTTTGAAAGGCAGCGTTAAACCTTGCCGCCCACGGCTCCCGCGCAACCTCATCGAACGATGGATCCGCCGTTTCGCCCGCGGGTTCCAGGCCGCTCTGAACGGGAAGGCGCTGCTTCAGAAACCGGGCACAGAAAAGGGGCACCACCGTCAATGCAATCACGTATGAAGCCAGCAACGAAAGCACGACCGCCAGAGCCAGGGCGGTGAACAGAAATCGGCTGACGCCATAGAGGAACGTGACCGGGAAAAATATGACAGCGGTTCCGAGCGTCGCGGCCAGGACAGGCATGGCAACTTCCTGCCCGCCGGCTTGCGCCGCCTCCTGCGGGGCCTCACCCGTTTCGAGGTGGCGGAAAATATTCTCCAGCACGACCACGGCGTTGTAGATCAAGCGGGAAAATGCCAGGGCCAGACCGGCCAGAACCATGCTGTTTACCGAACTGCCGCCGAAGGCGAGAAAAATAAACGCAGAGAGGACTGACAGCGGCACGGAGAGAAAGACCGCGATGGTCGCGCGCAAGCTGCCCAGAAACACCAGGATCATCAGGCAGGTAAGGAACAGTCCAAGGGTGGCGCCGAACTGGACGGTCTTGATGGCCGATTTCACAAACTGCGACTGATCGAACACCACGCTGGCCACCAGTTGTTTGGGGACGTCAAAAAGCGCCCGGGTGACGCTCTTGATGCCGTCAACTACGGCGATGGTGTTGGTGCCGCCGCCCTGCTTCAGAATGGGAAGATAAACCGAGCGCTGGCCATCCACGCGCACAACGTTGGTCTGGATCTGGTGCCCGTCCTCGGCCTTGCCGAGGTCGGCGACCGTCACCGAGCGCTGCCCAACGGTCTTGATGGGAATATTGCTGAGGTCGCTGATGTTCTGGATCTGGCTGTTGGTATAGATGTTGTAGTCGAAGGGGCCGATTTTGGCGTCGCCGGCAGGCAGAATCAGGTTGGAGTCATTGACCGCGCGCACCACGTCCATGAGGCTGAGATCGTAGGCCTGCAGCTTCATGGGATCTGCATAAAGCATGATCTGCCGGTACTTCCCGCCAAAGGGCGGAGGAACGGAGGCCCCCGGGACCGTC
>DATIWA010000292.1:0-4129 GCA_035465515.1 Candidatus Limnocylindrales bacterium
AGGCCCAGTCACAGTCGCTCTTAAAGAGCTTGGAAAAAGCCACCGGGATATGAATTTCCTTGCGGCTGTCCTGCCCTCCGGCCTCGAGGAGCAGTACCTTGATCGCCGGGTCTTCAGTGAGACGACTGGCCAGAACGCATCCGGCCGAGCCGGCGCCGATAATGATGTAGTCGTACATTGGCACGCTCCTCTGAAATCGGCCAAGATTGTAGCGCGAAACGCAGCAAGACGCCTTTAGATTTCGCTTAGGGCACTCTGACCAATTCCGGCAGCATCAAAACTGGAGGATAACATCGCGAAGGAATGCACATGAGAGCTCGAAGGTGCTGGTCATGGGCGCTGGTGATGGTCTTTCTTGCCGGCAGACTGCTGGGCCAGGCGAACGATGATCCCGCCGACTTTGAACGCAAAATGCATCTGCTGGACCAGAGCGAAGTCAGGCGTGTCCTGAGTGAGGCAGACAGAGGAAACCCAATCAGCCAGCTATGGGCGGGGCTGATCTATGACCTGGGCGTCCATGTCCGGACAGACCGGCAGAAAGCGGCTGCCTATTACAGGAAGGCGGCGGACCAGGGTTCGCTGCCGGCTGCTTTCTATCTGGGAAGGAAGTATTTCACCGGCTTGGGAGTGAAAAAGAATCTGGCGACGGCCGTGCGACTTTATCGGGCAGCAGCCAGCGGAGGCTATCCCGCCGCAGAAAGCGCGATGGGTTCTGTCTATCGCGGAGGACAAGGAGTCAAAAGAAACCCGGCGGAAGCGCTCCAGTGGTACACCCGGTCGGCCGGTCACGGCTTTGCCGAGGGCGAATACAACCTGGGACTGATGTACCGGGAGGGTGAGGGAGTGGAGAAGAACTGCACGTTTGCGGTGAAGTGGCTGGTGGCCGCCGCAGAGCAGTTTTTCATTCCCGCGCAAACCGCCCTGGGCGATATCTATGATCGCGGCGACTGCGCGCCGCAGGACTATCTGAAAGCGGCCAAAGTCTACGGGCTCGCGGCAGAGCACGGAGACGCCACCGCCCAGTTCAACCTGGGCTCCTACTACCGGATGGGCCGGGGAGTGGAGAAGGAGCCGGAGCGGGCGTTCTACTGGTACTCCAGGGCCGCCGAAGGGGGGAATGTTCAGGGGCAATTCCTGCTCGGGCAGATGTATCGAGACGGAGAAGGTGTGAAGCCAGATTATAAAGAAGCTTACAAATGGTTTACGATCTCCCGGCAGAATGGAAACGAACAGGACGGCAGAAGCTCTTTGCGCGGGAAGCTGACGAGCGAGGACATTGCCGGCGCGGAACAGGCAGCCCGTGAATGGCTGAAGGCGCACCCGGCGTTAAGCCAGTGACGCAAACAACATGTTGCTGGCCGGACTCCGGCTTTGTTGCTTCCATTCCATGAAGAGCTCGGCATAGGACGCGGTAATGTACTGGCCGGCCGTGATCCCCAGCGTGCCGGCGATTGCATCAATCCATTCCGGCGGGCCTTCGATTTCCCCAAAGTTGCCGATGGGCGTTTCATCCACGACCACGTGCCCTGTCCTGTCCGTCCATTCGCTGCGGAATTTTTCATACGCAAAAGAAGGCCGGTACCCAAGCGCTTCCAGCAGTTCGGCCATGGCCGGGCCGTTTTCCACTCGGGTCTCGATCTCCCGCCGCGATTTGTGCCGGCCTTGCGTCGTGCTCCGGTCCTTGAAAGTGAGGGTCCACAGGTCGCCATACCGGCGCAGGCGCAGCAGAGCGCCGCGGGCGCGCAGGGTGCCTGACGGCAGATCGTAAAGCGTGTTCATCTCATGCGTACGCTCGGTGGCCAGCCGGAAGCCGGCTGAAAGCAACGCCGCGCCCAGGGGTTTGACATCCTTAACGCGGAACTTGATCTCGATTTCGTGACCGGCCGCCATAGATTCCAGGAACTTCAGGCCCGCTCCAGGGCCAATGCCATTCCCATACCTCCGCTGACGCACAAGGTGGCAATGCCCCGGTGGGCTTTCCGTTTGAGCATTTCATGCAGCAGCGTCACAGATATCCGAGTGCCCGTGCAGCCAATGGGATGCCCGAGGGCAATGGATCCGCCGTTGACGTTGAGTTTCCCAGGGTCCATGTGGAGTTCGCGATCGCAGGCCAATACCTGGGCGGCAAAGGCCTCGTTCAGCTCGATCAAATCAAAATCGCCGAGCTTTAGGCCATGCTTTTTCTGCATCCTCTCCAATGCCGGAACCGGTCCAATGCCCATGGTCCGTGGATCGACGCCGGCGGAGGTTGCCGCCATAATGCGCGCCAGCGGCTTGAGGCCGTTCTTCTTTACGAACTGCTCCCCAGCCAGGACCATGGCGGCTGCGCCGTCTGTGATCCCGGAAGAGTTGGCCGCGGTTACCGAGCCAGTCTTGGAGAAGACCGCAGGAAGTTTGGACATCTTTTCCAGGGTAGCTCCGAGGAAAGGGTGCTCATCCTGGCTGAAGACTTCTTCTCCCTTCTTACTCTGGAGGGTGACCGGAGCGATCTCATCCTTGAAGCGGCCGGATTTTATGGCCGCTTCGGCGCGCTGCTGGGAGCGCAGGGCGAACTGGTCCTGCTCTTCGCGGGAGATTTTGTATTGCTCGGCCAGAATCTCAGCGGTTTCGCCCATCACCAGCTTGCAAAGCTGGCAGAAAAAGCCGTCGCGATACATGCCGTCCACCAGTTCCCGGTTTCCCAGGCGGTACCCCCAGCGTCCGCCGTCCAGGTAATAGGGCACACGGGACATGGACTCGGTCCCGCCGACCAGGGCGCAGTCCATGTTTCCGATAGAGATCTCCTGGAACCCGAGAGCGATGGCCTTCATGCCGGAGGCGCAGGCCTGGTTCACCGTGTAAGCCGGGGATTCCCTGGGTACACCGCTGCGGACCGAAATTTGCCGTGCAGGATTGGGACCGTTCCCGGCTTGGCGGGCACTGCCAAAGATGGTTTCTTCAACCTGGGAAGCGGAAACACCAGATTGCTCCAGGGCTGCCTTGGCGGCAATAACCCCAAGATCGGGGGAGGTGAGGCCAGAGAGCTTCCCGCCAAACTTTCCGATCGGGGTCCGAACCGCCGAGAGAATGAATACGTCCTGCAAAGGGTTCAATCCTCCTAAAGCTCAGTGTAACAGGGACTAAGCCCACTGAATCGGGCCTCAAGCGACCATTCAGAAGCCGCAGAATCTTGCATATGCAAGAAATTTTTTGTATCTGTCTGGTAAACCCAGGCTAACGCAGGAGAGCTCAAGGACATCTAACTCTAAGGTATAATTAAGGCGATTCGCTTAATGTACTTTCGGACAATGGCCTAGCATGGATGTGGTGAAAAGGCAACAGAATAGTTTCAGGTGAACATAAGGCGATTGCTTATTAATCCAGCAGAATCATACAATTAGAGTCATGCGTAAGTGGGGGACCCTTGAAATCTCGAAGCTAAGGAGTGTTCATGAGACGAGTACTGTCCATTCTGGCGGCGACCAGTTTTGCGGTTGCCAACGTGGGGGCGGCTCCCGTTCCAAACCACCGACAGCCCCAAGGCAAGACTTCAGCCCACCCCAGGGTCTTTAGCAACAAAACGACGGAGAGCACAACCTCAAACCTCGGCAGGAAGAGCAAAGCCGAAACCAAGCCCTACCAGATCGGAATGGCTTCCTGGTATGGAAAGCAGTTTCACGGGAGAACCACGGCGAGCGGAGAAGACTTTGACATGTTCGAGTTGACCGCTGCGCACCGGCAGCTTCCGCTGGGAACCTACGTAAAGGTCACGAACCTGAGAAACGGGAAATGGGTTGTTGTCCGGGTCAATGACCGTGGTCCCTACGTAGCCAACCGGATTCTGGACCTGAGCTACAGCGCGGCCCGCATGCTGAACTTCCGTGGCGGACTGGAGCGGGTCCGGCTGGATGTGATTCAGCCGGCCACTGTGGCCTCAAATCAGGGTTTCGGCGGAAACTGAGCCGGTACTATACTGAGGAGGCATGGCCTCCAATATTCCAGAAACATTGAGTGCCCTCGCAGGCGCGAGCCTGCGGGACCGCCTTATTGTCGCCTTGGATGTGCCCACATCGAGGGAAGCGACAGGACTGGTGGGGCAAATTGGCGACGCGGCTGGAATATACAAGATCGGCTTGCAGCTTTTTACCGC
>DATIWA010000293.1:0-4003 GCA_035465515.1 Candidatus Limnocylindrales bacterium
TTGGAACAGCCCGGAAGATCGAGGATGCCGATCAGAAGACGCACGCTCTGCTCGTCATTTCCGAGCACCTGCTTCAGGGGCGCTGGGCGGAGGTGCGTGGCCCGAACGAAAAAGAGCTGAAAGCCACAAGCGTGCTCGAGTTTTCGATCGAAGAGGCTTCCGCCAAAGTGCGCACCGGGCCTCCGGCGGATGATGAGGAGGACTATGTTTTGCCGGTATGGGCAGGTGTGCTTCCGCTGGAACTCACCGCGGGAAGGCCGCTGGCGGACGCGCGGTTGGTCCCCGGTGTGGGAGAGCCGGATTATCTTGAGCAGTACAAATCCGCGACGCGGAAAGGAACATCCCAGGGTCATCGCAATCAGCAATTGCCATGACAATTCAACGGGGTCAGCCGCAACTCAGACGTTCCAGACCGTAGCGCTGTACTGAAGTGGAGTTTTTTTCGGGCTGAAGCACAAGCGTTCAGCCCGGAATTTGCTGTGGAGTGTTATTTGAAGAAGCTGTCCGCGTGTGTAAGGCGCTTGTTGATCTCGTCCCAGTTGACCACGTTCCACCAGGCCTTGAGATAGTCCGGGCGGCGGTTCTGGTATTTGAGGTAGTAGGCATGCTCCCAGACGTCATTGCCCATGACGGGAAATTCACCGTTGCTCATGGGATTGTCCTGGTTGGGAGTGGAAGTCACTTTAAACTCGCCTGATTTGGTGCGCACGAGCCAAACCCAGCCGCTGCCGAACTGGTTGGCGCCGGCGGTCTCAAATTTCTCCTTGAAAGCGTCAAAACCGCCAAAGGTCTTGTTGATGACGTCCCCAATCGCGCCGGTGGGATTGCCGCCCTTTTTCGGGCCCATGATCTGCCAGAACATGGTGTGGTTCACATGCCCGCCGCCGTTGTTGCGGACAGCGGTGCGAACGTCTTCCGGCACGGCATTCAGGTTGCGCAGCAGCTCTTCGGGGCTCTTGCTGCCCAGTTCAGGATGTTTTTCGATTGCACCGTTCAGTTTGGTGACATAGGCAGCGTGGTGCTTGTCGTGGTGCAGGTGCATTGTCTGTTCGTCAATGAATGGCTCCAGCGCGTTGTACGCGTAAGACAGAGCCGGTACTTCATGTGCCGTAATAGCTTGTGCCATCTCAACCACCTTTCCTCTATAAGTACTGAACTTATTTCTTGGATGTCCGGGGCCCCCGCGGCGATGCGACCGTTCCTGTGCATCTTAAAAGGCCGTGAACGCCAGTTCCAGAAGGGTCTTCTGCTCCATCTCATGGGCCGTATGCGAACCCGTGGCCGGAGTGGATGACGCCGAGCGCTTTACCGACCGCAAGGACTGCCCGCGCGTGAGCCGCTCCAGTTGCGGCGCTACAAAGCTCAGGGCGCCCATGTTCGCGGGCTCTTCCTGCACCCAGAGAAACTCGCGGGCATTGCTGTGCTGCGCCAGGGCCCGCTCCAGACCGGCTTCCGGCCAGGGATAGAGCTGGTCCAGCACGATGATCGCGGTGCCCGCATCGCCGCGGCGTTTACGCTCGCGGCGCAACTCGTGGGCGATCTTTCCCGTGCAGAAGATGATGCGCTCGCCGCCTGCGACATCATGGTCCTGGACCACAGGGTGGAACTCGCCGCCACTCAGTTCGCTCAGCGGGCTGGCCGCGTCAGGATGCCGCAGCATGCCCTTGGGTGTAAAGACCACCAGGGGTTTGCGCCAGCTTCGCAGCGCCTGCCTCCGCAGCATGTGGAAGTACTGGCCTGCCGTGGAAGGCTGGCAGACCTGAATGTTGTCCTTGGCCGCCAGTTGCAGATAGCGCTCAATGCGTCCGCTGGAATGCTCCGGGCCCTGGCCTTCGTAGCCGTGCGGCAGCAGCATCACCAGGCCGGAGAGCAGGCCCCATTTGTCCTCCCCGGAGACAATGAACTGGTCAATGATGATTTGCGCGCCGTTGGCGAAATCACCGAACTGCGCTTCCCAGAGCGTGAGGCCGTCAGGATAATCACGGCTGAACCCGTATTCGAAACCGAGCACCGCGGCTTCGGAAAGAATCGAGTTGTAGGCTTCAAACCACGCCTGGCCGGGTGAGATGTGGGAGAGCGGAACGTATTCCTGCTCGTCTTCCGTGTCCACCAGGAAGGAATGCCTTTGATTGAAAGTGCCGCGGCGAACGTCCTGTCCGGAGAGGCGCACCGGGATGCCTTCCGTGACCAGGGAGCCGAAGGCCAGCGCTTCCGCCATGCCGTAATCAATATTCATGCGGCCGGCGCCCATTTTTTCGCGCTGCTCCAGAAGCTTCTTTACCTTGGGATGGATGTTGAAGCCGTCAGGGTATGACGTGAGCTTTTGGGCAATGCGCTTTAACTTGTCTTCGGCCACCTGCGTGGCAACTTCAAACTCCGGGCTGTAGCGGCCGCCCAGGTACTTGTCCCAGTACTCCGGCAATTTGCGGAGCACCGGGGACTTCTGCATTTTGGCCGCGCGATCGTAAGACGCGTCAATGGCGGCGCGGAACTGGGCCGCCATTTCCGTGGTGTCAATTTTGTGCTGCCCGGCATAGATCTCAAACAGCGGCGGGTGCTCGTTGATTTTCTTGTAGAGCAGCGGCTGCGTGATGGTGGGATCATCCACTTCACTGTGACCATGACGCCGATAGCCAATCAGGTCAATCACCACATCGCTGTCGAAGCGGTAGCGATATTCCACGGCCATTCTGGCCACCCGCAGAACCGCCTCGGGATCCTCGGAATTTACATGGAAGATGGGGATGGGCTGGCGCTTGGCCAAGTCCGATGAAAAGCGCGACGTGTGCAGTTCGCTGGGATTGGTCGTGAACCCGATCAGGTTATTCACAATCACGTGGATGGCGCCACCAACGGTAAAGCCCTTGACGCCTGAGAAATTCAGGGTCTCCGCCCAGATACCCTGGCCGGCGAAGGCCGCATCGCCATGCATCACAATGGGGAGGACCTGATTCACCCCATCCGAACCGGCGTGAGCCTGCTTGGCGCGAGTGCGTCCCAGGGCCACGGGATCCACCGCTTCAAGATGGCTGGGGTTTGACACCAGATGCATGCGGATGTTCTTTCCACCCCGGGTGGCATACTGGCCGGTGGCGCCCTGATGATATTTCACATCGCCGCCGCCCAGAACACTGCGGGGATCAACGTCTTCAAACCCGGCAAAGACGTTTTCCGCCGGGATGCCCACGATCAGGTTCATCACCGTGAGGCGCCCGCGATGGCTCATGGCCATCACTGCCGTGGTGGCGCCCTCGCCGGCGGCGGTTTCCAGCACGGTATCCAGAAGGGGTATCAGTGAGGTCGCGCCCTCTCCCGAATAACGCTTGGTACCGAGATAACGGGTCTGGAGTATCTGCTCGAACAGGTCGGCCTGAAGCAGTCTTTCGGCCAGCCAGCGGCGGTCCACGGCCTGTGCGGCAGGATTCTCCATCTGGTCTTCAACCCACTCTCGACGGTCACTCTGCGGGAGATGGGTGAACTCGACGCCGATGGTGCCGCAATAGATCTTTCTGGCCTCTTCGGCGGCTTCGCCTTTGAGCCGAAGCTCCGGGAAACCCGCACCGATGGGACCGCCAAATGGATTGAGTTTGGCCTCCAGGTAGCCCCAGCGGCGGAACATTTCAAAGATCCGCTCTCGCTCCAGGGAATGCTGTTCGCTGGTCTGTAACTCTGCGCTATGAGTGCTCATGTTTATGATTCCAAATGACAGGACTGCTGCTGAGGCAGCGCGAAACCGGAAAAACCGTAACCCATGAGGATAACACCCGGCCCTTCCCGATTTGAACGAACCGTCCCCGGTTCTCGTCCAGAACCGTCCTTCTTTCTTGGATGAAACGAACAGACGGAGCGACGCAAAGAGCACAAGAGCAGATGATGGAGCTGGGCGATATTGCGAGACAGCACGGTAAGAAGTTGGGCCCAAAAGCAAGCGTCCTGCGAAGTGAATCGCAGGACGCCAGGCAGCCCTCCCCCAGAACTGCCTTACCACCGAGGAAGAGTCTAG
>DATIWA010000294.1:0-6339 GCA_035465515.1 Candidatus Limnocylindrales bacterium
GGATAAAACGCAGGTGCAGGCCGTTGCGGATCGCCTCATGTCAGACGAGCTTTACTCCGGCTGGGGTATTCGCACTCTGTCCTCCAGGCACGTTGCCTACAATCCTTTCAGCTATCACCGCGGGACCGTCTGGCCGGTGGAACAAGGTGCGTTTGCCCTCGGCTTCGCCCGCTATGGCCTGCATGACCACCTTCATCGCCTCTGCAAGTCAATGTTTGAGGCAGCCTCTATCTTTGATTTCTTCCGCATGCCGGAGTGCTTCAGCGGGCACGCGCGTGACCAGAAGCATCCCTTCCCGGCTTTCTATCCCAAGTCCTGTTACCCGCAGGCGTGGTCGGCGGCCGCGGTGGTCTCCATGGTGCAGGCCATGCTGGGCGTCTACCCGTATGCGCCTATGGAACTCCTGCTTGTGGACCCGCACCTGCCGGACTGGCTGCCCAACTTCACGCTGAGAAATCTCAAGGTCGGAAAGGCAGCTGTTGACATTCGTTTTTACCGCCGGCCTGATGGCCTCAGCGACTATGAGATCCTGGGCATGCGTGGCCACCTTCATGTGCTGCGGCAGCCCAGTCCGTGGTCGTTGACCGCCACCTGGGGCGAGCGGATTAAAGATATGTTCAGCAGCCTGCTGCCGGGAAAATAAGGCGGACACCCATAAGAATTGCGGCGTCACATCTTCTAAGCGGAACCCCTGCCGCCACGGTCCATGCACCATTGGCTTAGCACCAATGGGCGATGCTCGTCTCTTCCCGTGCTATGATCCCCACCATCTCCCCTGCATTTAGCGGTTTTTTTTCTGATGCAAACGATGCAGCAACTGGGGCGTTATGAGATTCTCGCCGAGCTGGGCCGCGGCGCCATGGGCGCGGTCTTTCGTGCGCGTGACCCCCGCATTGACCGCACGGTTGCCATCAAGACCATTGCCGTTCCCAGCGCAAGCGCGGAAAGCATGGAGGAGTACCGCCAGCGCTTCTTCCGTGAAGCCCAGGCCGCCGGGCGTCTCTCCCATCCTGGAATCGTCACCATCTTTGACGTAGGTGAAGACCAGCCCACCCAGACACCCTTCATCGTCATGGAATATGTTGACGGCCGCACGCTGGATCATCTGGTTGCGGATGCCCCGGAAGGCAGGCTGCCGCTGGATACCGCGCTTGACCTCATTCAGCAGATCGCGGAAGCCCTCAATTACGCGCACAGCGCCGGCATCGTTCATCGCGACATCAAGCCCGCCAATATCATTGTTACCGGGGAAGGGCGCGCCAAGATCGCCGATTTCGGAATTGCCAAATTCTCCCAGGCGGAGATCACCACAGCCGGCCATGTCCTGGGTACTCCGGCCTATATGTCGCCCGAGCAGATCAACGGCGGGCCCATTGACGGCCGCTCCGATCTCTTTTCGCTCGGCGTGATTGCCTACTGGATGCTGAGCGGAGTGAAACCTTTTGATGGCGACACCGTCACCGCAATCTGCGTTCAGGTGGCGGCCAAAGACCCCGAGCCGGCCAGCCGGCTTAACCGCGGGCTTGGGCCAGGCTGCGATTATGTGCTTTCCCGCGCCCTGGCCAAGGACCCTGACCGGCGCTACCAGCACGGAAAAGACTTTGCCGTTGATATCCAGGACCTTCGCGCCGGCCGAAAACCGCGGTCAATGGCGGTGACCGTCGATCTCTCGTCTTCGCGCGCGGCCGCAAAAAGCGATCAGACCGTTCTGCTCGATTCTCCGGCGGTTGGCCAGGCTCCGTCGCAAAATCCCGGTGCAGCTTCGCCTGCCCTCCCCGTGCCCGGCCCCGGCAAACGGCGCGGCCGTTTTGCCGTTCTGTACGTTGCAGTCGCTGTTGTCGTGATTCTCTCCGGTCTTTTTGCCCTTGGTTTCGCCGGCGGGCCGCCCTCTGTTTGGGGGCTTGGTTTTGGCAGAAATCGCCCGGCCACTCTTCAGATCGTGGGCCAGTATCCCTTCCGCAGGGCCGACATCCACATCTGGGTGGATGATGACCTTCGTTATCACGACGAGGTTCGTGGCGCCGAACGCTCCCATTATTCCCACACCTCGCCCGCGGGCGGCGGCAGCATAGCGCTGACCATCCCTGTGCGCTCCGGCCGCCACATTGTCCGTGTCCAGGTTGACGCCCCCGGCCGCGCCTACGACCATGACACTGCTGTTCCCGGCTATTTCCGCGCCTACACCCAGAAGACCCTTCACATCGATTTCAGCAGCAGAAACCTCGCCCTGCGCTGGGAATAAACCGGCACAGCCACGGCCGGTCTTGCTGAATACCGATGGCTCACGGCTCATCACCGGCTCTCATCTGCAGGCGGCCGCCTCGGCCGGCTCCGCTGTCTCCTTTGTTACAATCAGACTTTTACGCCACCCATGTCTCTTCATCTCTATAACACGCTGTCCAATAAAGTAGAGGAGTTCGCGCCCTCAGAAGACAATACCGTGCGCATGTACGCCTGCGGCCCAACGGTGTATGACTACGGGCACATCGGCAACTTCCGCACCTTCGTCGCGGTGGATGTTCTGCGGCGGTTTCTGCGCCAGAGCGGCTTCAAGCTCCTGCACGTCATGAACATCACGGACGTGGATGACAAAATTATCCGCAATGCCGCCCGTGAAAAGAAGTCCGTCCAGGAGTACACGCGCAAGTACGAAGATGCCTTCCTTGAGGACATGGAGACCTTGAACCTGGAGCGCCCGGAAAAGATGGTGCGCGCCACCGAGCACATCGCCGAGATGGCCGGGTTCATCAAGGCGCTCGAAGAGAAGGGTTACGCCTATCGCACGGACGATGGCTCGTACTACTTCCGCATCGCAAAATTCCCCGGGTACGGCAAATTATCCAAAAAGGATTTCAGCGGCATTGAAGTTGGAGCGCGCGTGGACGTGGACGAGTACGATAAGGACAATGCCCGCGATTTCGCCTTGTGGAAGGCGCCCAAAGAGGGTGAGGCGTTCTGGGACAGCGTCATCGGCCCCGGGCGTCCCGGCTGGCACATCGAGTGCTCGGTCATGGCCATGAAGTATCTTGGTCCCAGCTTTGATCTGCACGCCGGCGGGGAAGACCTGGCTTTCCCTCATCACGAAAATGAGATTGCTCAGTCGGAATCTCTCACCGGAAAGATCTTTGCCCGCTTCTGGATGCATGTCCGCTTTCTGCTGGTCGAAGGCAGGAAGATGTCCAAGAGCGAAGGCAATTTTTATACGCTGCGCGATCTGCTTCTCATGGGCTACAAGCCTTCCGCCATCCGCTATCTGCTGGCCTCGGTCCCCTACACCAAGCAGCTTAATTTCACGTTCGACGGTCTCAAGCAGGGCGCCAGGTCAGTGGAACGCCTGCGCGACTTCAAACTCCGGATTGAGATGGCGCAGCTTGGGCCCGGCCGGAACCAGAAGATCCATGACCTGGCCGAAGCCACCCGCGGCGAGATGCGCGCAGGTCTGGAAGACGATCTCAACACGGCGCGCGCCCTCGGCGCCCTCTTTGACATGGTGCGCGAAGCGAATACCGCCGCGGACCGCGGCGAGCTTCGCCATGACGACAAAGCGCCCCTGCTCGCAGCCTTGCAGCAATTCGACGAGGTCTTCGCCGTGATCAGGGACGACGATGCGCCCAAGATGGCGCGCACGGCCGAGTGGGCCAGGGCCCATGGCAAACTCGATGGCTCCCCGCTTTCCACCGGCGGCATACCCGACGAAGATGTTGACCGCCTCGTCGCCGAGCGCACGGCCGCCAAAAAGGCCCGTGACTTCCCCCGCGCCGACGCCATCCGCGCCCAGCTCACCGAAGCCGGAATCGTGGTGGAAGATACCAAAGAGGGAATCAGGTGGAAGAGAAAGTGAGGCCATTGGGCAATTGAAAACCTGCCGATATTCTCTCTAGATTACTCAATTACCCGATTGCCGATTTCCCCTCAGTCTCCTGCTACATTTATCGCCGGCAGGTCTTTGCTTTCCACATCATGTTGTTCAATCCGTCTCAGCTTGGAGGTGTTTACCAGGGCCACTGAGGCGATAATGATGACTGTCCCCACGGCCATGTATGCGTCCACAGGCTCGCCCAATATCAGCCATCCCAGGAACACCGCCACAATGGGATTCACGTAAGCGTACGTTGCCACCTTGGGAGTCGGCACGTGCTCAAGCAGCCATATATAAGCGCTGAATCCTATCCAGGAACCGAATACCACCAGGTAGGCAACCGAGAGCAGGGCGGGCGCGGCCCATCTGGCGTGATGAAATTGTCCGGAAGCGCCGGCAATGCACGAGTTCACCAGACCGCCCAGGGTCATTTGCCACGCCGCGGCAACAAAGATGTCCACGCTCAAGGTGAAGCGGTGAGAGAAAACTGATCCCAGCGCCCACGCCATTGAGCCCACGCCCAGAATGCCGCAGCCGATCAATTCCAGGCGGCCCAGATGAGTGCCGGAGGTGATGCGCGGCCACAGCAGCACCAGAAGTCCGACCAGGCCGGTCCCCAGCCCGAACAGGCCCCGCGTCGTCATTCGCCCCGCGCGATAGACCCAGGCTTCAATGGCCACCACCCAGATTGGCACCAGGGCCACCACCAGCGCCGCCAGCCCGCTGGCAACGTATTTTTCCCCCCAGACCACACCCATGTTGCCTATGGAAAGCAACGCTACACCGATCGCCAGAAGACGAAAAAAATCATGCCGGTTAATGCGGATTTTTCTGCCGGAGAACGCGCAGACGGCCAGCATGATCGGGCCGGAAACCAGGTAGCGCGTTGTGCCGATGACAAAGGGCGGCAGGTCGCGCACCGCCACCCGCATGGCCAGATACGTGGAGCCCCAAAGCAGATAGACCAGGCCGAAGCACAGGAAGACGCGGAAACGATGCTGCTCGCTGGTTGTTGGCCGGGGTCTCATGGCGTGTTATCTATCATCTGACGAAGGTGGAGCGTTTGACGATGCTAAATCTCTCAACGGGCGTTATCAGGCGGTGAACTGCACCACAGTAACCGGAAAAAGCATCGTATTTTCACGATATAATGAAAGAGATGAGCAACAGCCGCACATCATGGTTTCTGGTGCGCACGCCGCAGCGGTCTCTGGCCTGCTGGGTGGATTTCCTTGTTTGCCCGCGCCGTTACCTGGCCGTGTTGCCCTCCCATGCGCGCGCCAATCTTTTCGCCGGCGACTAATCTCTCACGTCCCCCCTCTTTTCCACAGCCTGCCTGAACGGGCTGAATGCATCAACACGTAACCGATTTTCATAAGAGGATGTGACCCATGCCGACTCAGACCATGACATCTGCCGGTCCCAAGATTCGGACCAAGCTTCCCGGCCCCAATGCCCAGAAAGTTCTCAAGGGCGATGCCCAGTACATTTCACCGTCTTACACCCGGTCCTACCCGCTGGTAGCCAAACGCGGCCATGGCATCTATGTGGAAGACGTGGATGGCAATGAATTTCTGGATTTCTCGTCCGGCATTGCCGTGTGCTCCACCGGACACTGCCATCCCGAGGTCGTCGCCGCCATACAGAAGCAGGCGGGCGAACTCATCCACATGTCCGGGACCGACTTCTATTACGAAAACATGATCACCCTGGCCGAGCGGCTGGCCGCCATTGCGCCCATGCCCGGCCCGGTGCGCGTCTATTACGGCAACTCCGGCACGGAAGCCATTGAAGCTGCCATGAAGCTGGCCCGCTATCACACCAAGCGGCAGGGAATCATTGCGTTCTATGGCGCTTTCCATGGCCGCACCATGGGCGCTCTTTCGCTCACGGCCTCCAAGATCCAGCAGCGCCGCCGTTTCTTCCCTCTGGTGCCCGGCGTGGAGCATGTGCCCTTCCCGTATGTGTATCGCCGCCCGGAGGGCATGAGCGAGGCCCAGTACATCAAGGATTGCGTCAGCTTCATCGAAGACCGCGTCTTCAAGACCGTGATGCCTCCGGAAGAATGCGCCGCCATCTTCATTGAACCGATTCAGGGCGAAGGCGGCTACGTTCCCGCCCCCAGGGAGTACATGCAGGAACTGCGCCGGATCTGCGACAAGCACGGCATACTTCTGGTGGCCGATGAAGTCCAGTGCGGCGCCGGCCGCAGCGGCAAGATGTGGGCCATTGAGCACACCGGCGTGCAGCCCGACATCGTCACCATCGCCAAGGGCATTGCTTCCGGCATGCCTCTGGGCATCACCCTGGCGCGCGCGGAGATCATGGATTGGGTCCCCGGCTCGCACGCTTCGACCTTCGGCGGCAATCCTGTCTGTATTGAAGCCGCTCTGGCCACGCTTAAGGTGCTGGAGCGGGAAGCCGTCCACAACGCCGAAGTCGTAGGAAATCACATCCTGCGCCGCCTCAGCCGCTGGGTG
>DATIWA010000295.1:0-5710 GCA_035465515.1 Candidatus Limnocylindrales bacterium
GATTCTCTCCAGCGCGTCCTTCGGATTGGCTGAGCTGACCAGCTGGCTGCGAATGAATTCAGCGACGTCGAAGTGATTGGGCACAAGACCGCACTCCAGATCGCGCGGATTCACGCGCCCGACATGGAGATCCGAGACGTACCGGATGGCGGAAACGGTCAGGGCAAGGTCGAAGCTCGCCAGCCCGGCCGGGGTGGGCGGTCCGGCTGTGAAGCGCTGCATGCGCGACTCCCAGAGCGGGCCGTCATATTCGTCAGGTTGCAGTCCCTTCCGGCCGGCCTGCGTGAACGCTTCAACCAGGGCGCGTGACTGGGATGTGGGGCGGCCGTTGCTGGTCCACAGCAATTCGTAATTCGGCGCGTACAACCTGCCGAGAATATCGCGAAAGTGGGAAAAGTCAGGCCAGGTCAGGCCGGCAAGCTTACCCGCCAGCACCAGATTGCATACTGCCAGCCTGGATTCCGCGGCTGCATCATTCTGCCCGCGATCGCGCGGCAGCGGGCAGGAAGCTGTCTGGCCGCTTGAAGGAGCGGCGAGTTGCAGAGGAGCGAAAAACACAAGGCATGCGCCCCAAAGCAAAAGGCCTTGCCGCAATTTGAGGAACGTACACTTTCTATGGTGCGGGAGACACTTCGTCCGTACAGTGATCCACATCACCTTTGCGTTCGCGAGGAAAAATCAGCTATTCATAGCGCAGGGCCTCGATGGGATCGAGGTAAGCTGCTTTTCGCGCCGGATAAAAACCAAAACCGATGCCCACCAGGGCGGAAAACAAGACAGCCAGCAACACCGCCCCGGGGCCAATCACCGTGTTCCAGTTCGCCAGCCGCGAAATCACAACTGACGCCACCACTCCCAGGACAATGCCCGCCACACCGCCAACAATCGAGAGCGTGGTGGCCTCCACCAGGAATTGTGTGAGGATGTCGCGCGTCTTGGCGCCTACGGCCTGGCGCAGCCCGATTTCCCGCGTGCGCTCCCGGACCGAGACGAGCATGATGTTCATGATGCCAATGCCGCCCACCATCAGCGAAACGGAAGCGACCGCGGCCAGCATCAGGGACATGACGCGTGAAGATGCTTCCTGGGCCGCAAAAACCTCTTCCATGCTGCGGACTGAGAAATCGTCGGCCTCTGCCTCCTGCAGATGATGCCTCTGGCGCAGCAGGGCCTTGGCTTCATCAATGGCCGCCTGAATCTGCCCCGGGCCGCGGGCCTGGATGTTGATGGCGTTTACGGCATCGGCATTCCCCGACCTGATGCCGATGACCTTGCGCTTGGCGGTGGAGATGGGCAGAAGAATGATGTCATCCTGGTCCTGTCCCATGGGGGATTGTCCTTTGCGGGCAAGCACACCGCTTACCGTGAAAGGCACGTTCTTGATGCGGATGATCTGGCCCACGGGATCGGCCCCGCTGAAGAGATTGTCAACCACCGTCTGGCCGAGCAGGGCGACTTTGTTGCCGCCATCCACGTCCTGCTGCGTGAAGGGCATACCCTGGGCGACAGAGTAGTCACGGATGGTCAGATAGTCCGGCGTGGTCCCGAAAATGATGGTGGCCCAGTTGTTGTCTCCGTAAACGATCTGGGCCCCACCGCGGATCATGGGAGCGGCAGAAGCCACGGCAGGGCACTGCGCCATCAGTTCCCTGGCGTCGTTCTCCGTCAGGGTCACGGCGGCCCCCATTCCCATATGCATGCCGGAGCTGGTGGTGCTTCCGGGAAGAATGATGATGATGTTGCTGCCGATGCTGGCAATCTGCTGCTGAATACGCTGCGTGGCCCCGGAGCCCACTGCCACAGTGGCGATCACAGCGGCCACGCCGATCACAATTCCCAGCATGGTCAGCGCGGAGCGCATCTTGTTGGCCTGCAAGGCGCGAAAGGCAATGCGCATGGCGGAAGACCAGCGCTTCATGAGGTCACCTCCAGCATCGGGGCAGGCCGCGGCTCTTCCTGCCGGTGAGAAACGGGCTCGTCGCTCACGATCCGGCCGTCAAGGAAACGCACCACGCGGTCAGCGTATGAGGCGATTTGGTCCGAATGCGTGATCAGAATGATGGTGATGCCGCGCGTGCGGTTCAGCTCCTGAAAAATCTTCATGATTTCATCGCTGGTGTGCGAATCAAGCTGCCCGGTAGGTTCATCAGCCAGGAGTATCTGCGGATTGTTTACCAGCGCGCGCGCAATGGCCACGCGCTGCTGTTGTCCGCCGGAAAGCTGGCTGGGGAAACTGGTTTCGCGCCCGGTGAGCCCAACGGAAGCCAGGGCCTGCACGGCGCGCCGCTCGGAGTCCAGGTCACCATCTCCGCCGTAGAGCAGGGGCAGCTCAACATTTTCCAGGGCGTTCATGCGCGGCAGCAGGTTGAAGCTTTGGAAGATAAAGCCAATGGTCCGGTTGCGGATTTCCGCCAGGCGATCACGGTCCAGCGACTGCACCGGCACTCCATCCAGCAGGTACTCACCCGAGGTGGGCCGGTCAAGGCAGCCGACGAGGTTCACGAACGTGGATTTTCCGGAGCCGGACGGCCCCATGATGGCGACGAAGGACCCCCGTTCAATGCGGACAGAAACGCCGGTCAACGCGTTGACGGTGACTTCTCCCAGGCGGTAGATCTTGCACAGATCGCGGACCTCAATGATGGTGGCCATCCTTCTCTCACATCCTCGGTCCTCTTGGCATTTGGGTGCCCGGACCCGATGAATTGCTGGAAGCCGCCGGATTCGAGGTGGCCCTGATCACAAGCTGGTCGCCAGCCTTGAGTTCAGGGGAGCTGGTCGCGGCGGTGAACTTGCCGTCCGAGATCCCGAGCTTGACCGCCACCGGCTTGATCTTGTTTCCGCTCAGCAGGTACACGTGCGGGCCGGCAGGAGTTCCCGAGATTCCCGATTTCTTCAGCAGGTCCGAGGACGGGCGGAAACGAAGAGCGGCATTCGGGACCCTGATGGCGTCTTCCACCCGCGAGGTGAGGACGGTGACGTTGGCCGTCATCCCGGGAAACAGCTTGATATCGGGATTCGAAACCGCGACTACCACATCATAGGTGATGACGTTCTGCGTGTTGATCGGCGCTTTGCGCACGTCGGTGACCTGGCCGGAGAACCTTGTTCCCGGATAAGCATCAACCGTGAAGTTGGCGGTCTGCCCAATGCGAATGCCGCCGATGTCGGACTCATCCACGTTCGTGTCCACCTGCATCTTGGTGAGGTCCTGGGCAATGTTGAAGATGGTGGGAGCCTGAAACGAAGCGGCCACGGTCTGGCCCACATCCATGTAACGCGCGATCACAGTGCCGGAAACCGGAGCAAGAATCCGGGTATGTTCCAGGCTGATATTGGCTTGCCGCAACGCCGCATCGGCCTGGCTTGCCTGGGCCTTTGCCGCCAGCAGCTGCGTACGGGCCACATTCACCTGGGCCTGGGCCGCCTGAATGTTCCGGCCGGCTGCCTCGATCTGGGATTCATCCGCTGTAATCTGCGCCTGCGAAGCATCGAACGCGGCTTTTGCCGTGTCGTGGTCCTGCTGCGACATGACTCCTTCGCGAAACAGGGTTTTCGCGCGGTCCCACTGGATTCCGGCATTCAAGGCATTGGCGCGGTCCTTGGCCAATACCGCCTCCAGATTGCTCTTGTTCGCCGCGGCCCCGGCCAGATCCGCCCGGGCCTTTTCCACCTGAGCTTCGGCGGCAACCGCCGCTGAATGCGCCGATGTTGCCGCGCCGCGCGCCTGGTCCACTTGCGCCTGGAAAATCTGGGGATCAATCAGGGCCACCAGCTGGCCCTGCTCAACTTTGGTGTTGAAGTCGGCATAAAGCGCCTTGATGTTGCCTGAAACCTGGCTTCCCACCTGCACGCTCACCACCGGGTTCAGCGTGCCGGTTGCGTTAATGCTTGCCTGCACCGCGCCGCGCTCCACCTGCGCGGTTGCAAGAGTCACCCGCTGCTGCGCATATGATCGCCAGACTTGCCATGCGGCCACGGCGAGCACGACAAGCGCGATCCAGATGGCCCATTGAGGAATGCGGCGCTTCTTCGGGGGCGCGCTCTCCGCAGAGGGCAGAACGATGACTCTCTCCGGAGCAGCTGAGGGTTTTGGCTCGGCAGTCGCCATAAATATGCTCCTTGTCGCGCGGGCATGGAACACCGTGCCCAGGCCGTCGCGGGCCCTACAAAAATCTTAGTGCTGAGGAGCGGTGGGTCGTGGTGACCACGATCACCCTTGTTAAAGGACGGCAGGCGTCAGGCGGAGATGGCCTGCACGGGTTCCTTGTGTTCGGGCGAGGCCTCCCGGAGCTGGCGGGCGCAGTCTTCCGGCAGTGTTGGATTGATATAGATGTGCGAGCCAAGCTCAAAGCCGGCGGGCTGGGTAAGCCGCGGAATGATCTGCAGATGCCACAGGTAATACTCTGTGTTCGGGTCCCGGGTGGAGCATGAGTGGATCACGTAGTTGTAGTCAACTCTCCCGCAGCATTGCCGCAGGCGCAGCAATGAGCGCCGCAGGATTGCCGCCAGCGAGCGCAGCTCATCCTCTGACGCAAGCGCGAACGCGGGCTGCAGCGCGTGGGGCATGATCCACATTTCATAAGGAACAAAAGAAGCAAATGGCACGAATACGGTATACCCCCCGTCTTCTTCGATAATGCGCTTCTCCGCCGCCTGTTCCTCGGCCAGAATGTCGCAATATAGATTTCGATGGGTATCGTCGAAATATCTCTCGGCCAGTTCATGTTTCCAGCGCATATACCGGGGCACCACGGGGGTTGCCAGGAGCTGCGAATGGGGATGGACCAGCGAAGTACCGGCGCGCTCTCCATAATTGCGAAACATGATCATGAACTGCACGTTCGGGTCATGGCAGAGCTCTGTTTGCCGCCGCCGGCCGGCAAGCAGCACCTGGGCGATATGATCGGCGCTCATGTCCGCCAGTTCAAGATCGTGCTCCGGGTGCTCAATGATGACCTCATGGTAGCCCTGGCCGGGAATGGTGCGGAAAAAACCATCGTGCCGGGCCGGCCCCGCATCGCTGGATACAGCGGCGAACTTGTTGGGAACCAAACGGACGCTCCAGGAGCGCTCGTCACCAATACGGAAAATCTCCTGAGGCGTCATGCTCTCGTTGCCAGGGCAGAACGGGCATGTCGCTTTGGATTGCCCGGCCCGCGCCGGCGGCGCACCCGAGGCATTGGGCCTGAGCGCGCGCTGAGGAGCAATGACGACCCATTCTTTGGTAGCGGGCGACTGACGTAATTCGGAGCCTTTCATATACAACTCCAGAGGATGGGTTCGGCCGGTCATTCGGCCTGCAGAAGAAAGATTAGACCGCGCGAGCTGTCATCTCATGTGATGCGGGTCACTGGAGCAAAAACTCCAGGAAGATCTCGCAAAGTTCCGCCCATGAATTCCGGGAAGCGGTCTTCCCGGTGAGATCATGGCCGCCGCCTTCCACGCTGAACAGGCGATGGCGGGCGGGAATCAGGGAAAGAGCGGAGGTCATCTCTTCGATGCTGCCGAAGGGATCGCGCGTCCCGTGGACAAACAGCGCCGGCGTGGTGAGTTGGGGAAAGTGGGCGGTACGCAGTTCGTCCGGCTTACGAGGCGGGTGCAATGGATAGGAAAGAAGAAGAAGGCCGGCTACCAGTCCAGGCGCCTCCGCAGCGAGCATGGTGGCCTGGCGGCCGCCATAGGAGTGGCCTCCCAGAAAAATTTTTCC
>DATIWA010000296.1:0-6909 GCA_035465515.1 Candidatus Limnocylindrales bacterium
CAGCACCTTCAGGAAGTAGTTGTGCGTGTCGGTGTAGATGCTGACGCGATGCATCCATTCGTAGGTGTCAAAGCCGGTGCCCAGGGCCGGATTGGCGCGCACAAGGTCCATGGCGTCGTCCCAGAGCCTGACCCGGTCCTCAGCGGAGCTGTCGAGCTGGCCGTCGCTCTTGTCGTAGGTCATGAGTACGCGCTCCCGGACGGACGTCGGCACCAGGCTTTGCCAGCTCAGCAGAAACGCAATCAGCGTCACCAGGACCCAGCGCTGCTTTAACACACCAAGAAAAAGGGCGCCCACCAGGATGCCGGCGTACGCCTCGCGCGAAAACGAGTACATCAGGCTGTAGCCGCTGAACAGGAACAGGCCCCACATGGCGAGTTTGCGCAGCTTCCGCTGTTCGAATGCCATCAGCCCCAGCAAAAAGAGCATGAACTCGGCTTCAAAAGTCGCTACGCCGTTCACTCCGGCATAGCCCAGCGGACCGCCGTCACGCACCTCATAGGAGAAATGGGAGAGGTCACGGCCGCTCATGTTGCTGTAGAACCCTTTGTCCACCAGAAACACTGAAATGCACATGAGCAGCACAAGGATCTTGATCTGCTTCACGTCCTTGATCACGCCGGCTATCACCACGAACAGGATGAACAGCACCATGTAGTTCTTCCAGTTGGAAAAACGCGGATCGGTGATGGCCAGTGGCAGGGCTGAATTCAGCGTGAAGGAGCCGAGCCATAACTGCACGTAACAGAACAGGCCGAAGACCAGCAGCAGCTTGTTCATGGGAGTCTTCGCAAATCGGAACCCGCCCCTGAATGCGGCCCCCAGCACTACGCCGAGCAGGATGATATCCACAAGTTTGTTGCCCAGCGGATAATCCAGAAGGCGATAGCGCACCGTCTGCAAGGGCAGCAGCGGGACCAGAAAATAGAGTCCGGCCTGCGGCCGCCAGAAGAGCGAGAGCAGCAGGGCCAGCACCGCGCCCACATAGAGCGCCAGCGGTACGTATCCTTCCAGTCCAAAATGCATTTGCCGATTACCTGAATCCCAGATTCACGGCCGGTCCACGCCGGCCGGCGCTTAAACTCACTGGTTTACAACTACCTCTTCCTTGTGCGCAGCGCCCAAACCCGTGCTGCGGCTTTCGCGAAGCTGCTTCACCTTTCTCACACCGATTTCTGCCGCCTTGCTGATGAGCCTGCGGACACGGGGATCGGTGACCCAGAGAATGGCCGCATACAGCGCGACAATAAATGCGGATTTGCTCACGGCGCTCAGCAGCGGCCTTTGCACCGGCAAATAACTTGCCAGCAACGCCGCGCCCAGCCCGGTAACGATGTACCGGGCCAGCGCTCCGGCCTCCAGCTTGAACGGCAATACCCGCAGCGACTCGTAGGCCAGAAAAATGACGACAGCGGCATAGCTGAGCGTTGTGGCCAGCGCGGCGCCGGTGAGACCGATGCGCGGCAGCAGCACGATATTCAGGGCCACGTTCAGAATGCTTGCCCCCAAAGTCGCCGAAGCGATCTTGGAAGCTTTCTTGTAGATCAGCAGTCCGGGCCGGAAATAGATGGTCACGGCTGAAAGCACCAGCCCGATGACCAGGTATGGAAGCAACTCATGCGCCTGCTGGAATTTCCGGGAAGCCAGCAGAACGATAATGTCCCGCGATGTCACAATCGCCACGCAGACAACGCCCACGGCGACCATGGCGAACTGGTCCAGGCTGCGGCTCAGGAACTGCTGTGTCTCCTCTTTTCCCTTGGCCGCCCACACCTTCATGCAGATGGGGAACAGCGCCAGTTGCAGGGGCGCCATCATCACGTCCTGGAGGTAGGTGGCGATTCCGTATGCCGCGGCATAAAAGCCCAGCGCCTGCGCCCCGAGGAAATGCTGCACGAAAAACCGGTCGCCGGAGTCCAGCACCACCCATGAGATCTCCGCCGTCATCAGCGGAAAGGAAAACGCCATGGCGGACTGGAGGAAGTCCCGGCTGAACATGCGCGGAGACAGGAGCCGCCGCTTCGCCAGGAACGGCAGGTACTGAAGAACTACCGCGCCTTCCACGATCAGCAGCCCCAGGAAGAACGCGAAAATGCTCTTCCTCCAGAAGAACAGGAGGGCGCAGATGGCGGCGATGGATGCCGCCTTGGTGAAGATGTCCATGCCGTTGAACAGTCCGGTCTTGTTCTCCATCTGCATCAGGTTGGTTTGCATGGAGCGCAATGACCGGACCACCACCAGCAAACAGGCAAGAAGCAGAGAGCCGGTGGCCGTAATGCCCAGGTAGCGCGCCGCCCCAATCGGCACGGAAGCCACAAACAGCAGGCTGAGGACGACGGCCATGACTCCGGTGCCGTAAAAGAGCGTGGAGTAATAACGCGGCAGGGCGTCGGGATCAGCGGAGTTGGCGTGGTCCGGGTAATAACGCTGCACCGAGTGCTGAAAGCCGAATTTCGAGAGCACGGTGAGCAGCAGCACCGTGTTCATGATCAGGCTCATGCTGCCGTAGTCGGCCACCGAAAACACGCGCGTAAAAATCGGGAAGGAAATGAATCCCAGCATCATGACGGCAACGCGGCCGCCCAGATAATGGGAAGAATGGCGATAAAGTGTTTTCAGCGCGCTCATGCGGTCAGTGGTCCTTGGCCCCGTTTACAGTCCTCGTGCTTCTTCGCCTTCGCCATTCGTTAAAGAATCGGGTGCAGTTTCAAATAGAGAACAAACTCCAGCGCACAGCCGGCAATCGTTACCAGAGCGGCAAGCAGCGCAAAGCGCAGGTTCTTTCTCCTGTCCGATGAAGATTCAAGCTTCGGTACCGACGTGAGCAGCGCAACGCCCGCCGGCAGCAGCGCTTTCACTTCGCGTTCGATCTTCAGCTTGTCATCCAGCATGTCTCGCATGTAGACCAGTCCCAGCGAAAGGCAGAGCGCGCCAAACAGGCCTCCGGCGATCATCACGCGGCGGTTCGGTTTGAAGGGCTTTTCCGGCACCTGGGCCTTGTCCAGGATGGTGAAGTGCTCCGCCTGCTGGCGGCGCTCCAGGTCGGCCGCCATCTCCGCCGAAAAAGTCTTGTCCAGCAGCGATTGATAGTGCTCTTTGGAGACGCTGTAGTTGCGGTTGAGCTCCGCCATCTGCTGCTCACGCACGGGCACCGCGTCAACTTTGCCGCGATACAAGGCAATCTGGCTGGTGATTCTCTTCTGTTCGTCGTTGAGGCGCCTGGCCTCCCGGTCCAGCAGTTGCAGCCGCACGGCAACTGCCGAGTTGTCACTGGAATCCTCGGTAACCGGAGGATCGGGCGGAAGCGTCTTAAGCTGGCCTTCCACGCGCGCCAGACGAATTTTGGCGTCCTTCACTTCGGGATGAGCGTCGGTATACCGTCGCTGCAAATCCAGCAGGCTGTTCTGGAGATCGCGCCGCTCGGCCTCCAACCGGGCGCGCTCCGTGACCGGCGCCGCTTTTGCCCCGCTTGCTCCTCCGGCGGGCTCCAACCCGCGGGCGAGCAGCGTGCGCTCCACATCGAGCCGGTTCATGGCGTCCGCGTTGGCCTGGAATTGCGTCTGAAGCTGGCTCAGCGCCTGGAGGTTGGCCGCCTGCTGCTCCGGCATCTCTCCCAGATGGCTCATTTTGAAAGCGCTGACCTTCTTTTCCTGCTCTTCAAGGCTCTGCTTTGCGTCCTTGAGCTGGGCCGCCAGAAACTCCGTGGTGCCCTCGGCCTGCTGTTCCCGGCTCTGCACGTTCCATTCAATAAAGCTGGACGCGAGCTGGTTGGCGACCTGGGCCACCTGCTGCCGGTGACGGCCTTCGTATTCAATGGTGAACGCGCTCAGGCCGGAAGACGATCCCTGCTTCACCGTGATGGTGATGTCCTTGCGCATGATCTCGACGATCTCTTCCCGCGACCTGCTCCCGCGCAGCTCGGGATAGAGCTGGTATTGGTCAATAATCCGCTGCAACCGCGTGGAACTGAGCACCTGCTGCGTGATGGTGGACAGGCGCTGCGCCGGATCGGAGCTCACCGTGGGGCTCACGTATTTTTCCGGGACCTTCTGCGGATCAACCAGGATGGTGGTCGTGGCTTTGTAGTGGTCCGGCATCAGAAAGATAAGGGCAGTCCCAAGGAGAGCGAAGCAGACCGTCCAAAGAAAAATCCATCCACGGTAGTGCCGCACTGTGCTCCAGAAGGCCAGCAATTGGTCCATCGTTCCGTTCTGTGTTTCCTGGCTCATTGCCATTCTCCAATGTCTCCGACTACTTGAAATGAATCGCCGAGGGGTACCAGTCCACCGAGGCGACGGCAAAGCTGACATTCCCGCTGACCAGGTTGCCGCCGGTGCCGCGGAAGGTCCTGTACCCGGCTGAAAAGCCCAGCGCGTCCGTCACTTTCACGCGCAGTCGCGGCGAGACGTAATAGCCGCGGTATTCCTGCGTGGACGAAAGCAAGGTTTGTCCGCGAAGGTAACCGGCGTCGGCCGAGAGATTGACCCGCCCGAAGATCCTGGAAAATCCGGCGGAAGCATTGTCTTCCCACACGCCATCAACCCGGTACGCGGCGCGGAAGGCCCGATTCGCGCTGGCATAGAGCTTGGTCCTTCCCCGCACGTCGGCCACGAGGTTGGCGGTGAAGTTGGCATTCTGCTGGCCGCCGCAGGAGTTGGAATTGCGCTCCGGGCCGCCCTGCACATCGAATGCAACCGAGTGGCTCACCTTCACGGACATTCCCAGCCCGCCGCCAAAAGAATTGCAGGTCAGGCCGTTCAACATGGTGTAGGCCTGGCCGAAAGCAAGCATGGTGAAGCGGCTGGAAATGGTGCGGGCATAATCCATTTTCACGCCCGCCGAATTTGCGTGTGTTCCTGTGGCCTGAGGGGATGACGGGTCGCCGGCAATGCCGGTGTAGGTGTGGATCAGCGTCACGCCCATGCTGTCTCGCGAACTCAGCAAATAGCCGAGGTGCGCCCTGTTTTCTGAAAAGGCGACGTTGGTGGTGCGCAGGAGCACTGCGGCGGAGCTGGCGTCACCCACCGGAGTGGTTTGCACCACCACGTAGCTGAGAGGCGCCTGCAACCGCGCCGATTCAGAACCATAACTCCCGCTCCCGGAAAGCGCCCAGGAGAGCCGCCGCGTGAAGGCCCCTTCCGCCTTCAACGTCACCGTGTGATAGGCCTGCGGGTCCCCGGTGCTTGTGTCATTGGGGTTCACAACCGAGGTGTACTGCGCCACATAGCTGCCGGTCCTGGTGGGCACCAGCACCGCCAGGTAGGGAGAAAGCGAAGTGGAAATCAGGTCCCTTGTGGCGCCCACGCCGGCGAAGTTGTTGGTGTACACGGATGATCCGGAGAACCCGTAAAAAAACAGGTTCTTGAAATCCGCGCCTTTGGTCCTGGCAAGCGTGCCCGGCGCAAACTCCGTTTCAATGGCCGGATTATCACCGCTCATGCTGATGAGTTCACCCGTCCCCAGGGACACCGCGTAGGAATTCGCATTTGTCCGGATGGGCTGCTGCGGAGGATTTGCCTGATCATCACCGGAGCCGTCCCCGGACTGGGCATAAGCGGCACAACCTGCCAGCAGCATGCAGGCCGTGATCAAACGCGCCAGGGCCCTTCTGTTTCTTTGCATCTTCATGGCACCACCACCGTGTCTCCCGGATGGAGCGCGACGTTCTGCTCGGACCTCTTCCCCTTGATCACCTCGTTGTATTCAAATTTCAGGCGGCGCTGCTGGCCGTTTTCATAGCGCAGCACTACGATGTCGCCTTTCTTCGCGAAAGGCGTCAGGCCGCCGGCCTGAGCGATCAGTTGCAGCACCGATGTCTCCACGTTCAGGGAGTATCCGCCGGGCCGGGCCACCTCGCCGGTGATGAACGCCCGTTTGCTGTGAATCTCCGTTACGGTGACGGTGACCTGCGGGTTGGTGAGATAGGCCTTGAGCTTGTCGGCGATCATGTCCTGCGCCTGCACCGGCGTCAGACCGCTTACCCGCACCTCATTGATGAGCGGCAGGGATATGCTGCCATCGGTGCGGACCACAACGGTCTGCGAGACTTCCGGCTCTTTCCAGACGTTGACCCGAAGCACGTCCGCCTCGCCGACCTTATACTCGCCGGGCTTTACTTCCGGCTTTTTGGCTTGCGCTGTGGCTCCGTTCGCCGTGGTATCCGGTGTTTTGAGCGCGGCTGTCCGGGTGCTTTTCTGCGCGCACACAGCGCCGGCGGCCACCCAGATCAAAACCACCGCGAGAGTCAGGTTTTTCAAGAACATGATTTGCTCCAAATGGCTACTTCGCGCCTTTCCCCAGCAGGATGACCTTGACCGTCTCGAAAATGACCGCCATGTCCAGCCCAATGGAGAGGTGCTTGATGTAAAAAAGGTCCAGTTCCAGCTTGCGTTTTGCGTCTTCGATGCTCGAACCATACTGGTACTTGATTTGGGCCCATCCGGTGACGCCCGGACGGACGGTGTGCCGCTGCGCGAAAAACGGCAGCTTCTCCTCCAGCATCCGGCAGAAGTAAGGCTGCTCGGGCCTCGGCCCCACCAGGCTCATCTCGCCGTGCAGGATATTGAAGAACTGCGGCAGTTCGTCGAGACGGTACTTGCGGATAAATGATCCGACCCGGGTGATCCGGCTGTCTCCGTCAGCCGCCCAGCGTGGGCCGCTGGTTTCCGAGTCCTGGCGCATGGAGCGGAACTTGAGCATCTCAAACTGCTCGCCGTTGAGTCCCACACGCTTCTGGCGGAAAAAAACAGGTTTCCCGGTTTCCAGCAGGACTGCCAGCGCGACCAGCCCCATCAGGGGCAGTGTCAGGGCGATCCCGATGAGCGAGGCGGCGATGTCCATGCCGCGCTTGGTGGCCAGCAGGAAGCGCGACTTGTTGAAACCTTCGGAAAATATCAGCCAGCTCGGCGA
>DATIWA010000297.1:0-2864 GCA_035465515.1 Candidatus Limnocylindrales bacterium
TCACCCGGTAGTTATGGGCGGTACGGCTGGGAGGCTTGACGTCCAATTCAGTAGACAGCCAAATCTGGGCATCATCGGGAAAATGGAAACCGGGAGGGAGCACGCCTACCACTGCGGCAGGTTTGTTTTCCAGCTTGATTCGGACCGAGCTGAGGTCGGCTGGCGACCCAAGGACGTCCTGCCAGTATGAGTAACTCACCAACGCAGACGAGGGACCATGTTGCCGCTCTTCTTCCGGAACCAAGCCTCTCCCTATTACCGGCTGGACACCCATGACATTGAAGAAATCATGGGAAACATAAGCGGTTTCGATTTTCCGGGGTTCGGAGCCGCCCGAAACAGAACTGGCCACGGAATAAAACTCCGCCAGGCCTTGCAGAGAATGGCTTCCGCTCCGGAGATCAACAAAGTTCGGGTCGGCGACGCTCATCCGTGTGCCTTTCGCGCTCACTTCCCAGACCCGCGCAATCTGGCCGGGATCCGGGTAAGGAAGGGGGCGCAAAAGCACGCCGTACACGACGCTGAAAATGGCCGTGCTGGCGGCAATGCCCAGGGCCAGCGTCACAATGGAAACGGCGGCGAACGTCGGGTTGCGGCGAAGCACGCGCACCCCATAGCGGAGGTCCTGCAAGAAGCGCGAAAGCCCGCTCCAGCCCCGGGTCTCCCGCGTGACCTCCTGGACCAGGCCGACGTTGCCGAACTCGCGACGGGCGGAGGCGTCGGCATCGTCTGGAGCTTCGCCGCGCTCTCTGCGGTCCTGCGCGGCCATCCGCAGATGGCCCTGGATTTCCTCTTCGAGTTCGCGATCGCGCTCTTTTCTGGTCATGCTTCGCTCTCCGTATTGCGCGGCTCCAGGATGCCGGCAACGGCTTCCAGCATCCGGTCCCAGCGGGAGCGCTCCGCAGCAAGTTGTTTCCTGCCTGTCGCGGTCAGCCGGTAGATTTTGACCCGCTGCTTGTTCCCGGAAACCTTCCATTCGGAAGAGATCCACTTCTGCTTTTCCAGACGATGCAGAGCGGGATACAGCGACCCGGTCTCAACCTCCAGCACGTCGCCGGAATTCAGGCGGATGGCCTGGCTGATGCTGTAGCCGTGTTGCGGCCCCCAGCGCAGCGTTTGCAGGATTAGCAGGTCCAGCGTCCCCTGGAGGAGTTCAATCCGGTTCTGGTAGCGTTCGCGTTTTGCCATGTAGGCAATCTACACCCTCAGGGGTAGAATGTCTACGTCCATGTCATGGATCTGGTTTCCCGGCAATTTGTCGCCTCCCCGCCCGGGGAGTACACTCAATGGCCATGAAACCGACACTTGCCATTGCCGCAGCCCTCTTGTTCAGCATTTCTCCGGCTCATGCCCAGAGCTGGGCCATGCAAAAGCTGGAAAAATCGCCCCGCCATGGTGAATGGGTGCAGATCAAGCACGATAGTCGCACCGTCAGCACGTTTGTGGTGTATCCGGAGTCAAAGCAGAAGGCGCCCGTGATCCTCGTCATCCACGAGATTTTCGGCATGACGGACTGGGTGCGTAGCGTGGCCGATGAACTGGCCGCCCACGGATACATTGCCGTGGCGCCGGACCTTCTTTCAGGGATGGGGCCGAATGGCGGCAGGAGCAGTGATTTTCCCAGCGTGGACGCCGCCCGCGAAGCCAATTCCAAGCTGGACCCCGACCAGGTGACGAAAGACTTGAATGCCGTCGCGGACTACGCCAAGAAGCTGCCCGCGAGCAACGGCAAGCTGGCGGTGGTGGGCTTTTGCTGGGGCGGCGGGCAGTCATTCCGCTTCGCCACCAATCGCAAGGACCTGAGCGCCGCGTACGTGTTTTACGGACCTCCGCCCAGGGACGTGACTCCCATTACCGCCCCGGTCTATGGCTTTTATGGCGGCAACGATGCCCGCATTGACGCCACCATTCCAGAAACAAAGGAAGCCATGAAAAAAGCCGGTAAGACGTACGAACCGGTGGTCTATGAGGGCGCCGGACACGGCTTTATGCGCGCCGGCGAAGACCCGAGTAATACTAATCCTGCCAACAAGAAGGCCCACGATGAAGCCTGGCAGCGTTGGCTGTCTTTGCTCAAATCCCTGTAAGTCCATCTACTGGAACGCAATAAGGCCGGCGCTGGAATGGCCGGCCTTTTTTGTCCGGTCGCGGGCCATGACATTCCCCAGGCTCGTTCGTCTATGAACCGGGGCGGTTCTTTTTGCGTACACACCTTCGGTACAAGATCCTCATCAGGAGCGTTGATCCATGTTCAAAAACCTAAGAAATCGCCAATCCAAGCCGACCCTACTCCTGTTGCTCGCTTTTGCGGCGGCGCTTCCGGCCCTTTCTGAAGAACCGCAGGCGGAACATTTTCAGCGCAGCTTCACCGTCAGCACCGGCGCAACCCTGGCGGTGGACAATTACAAAGGAACCATTCATATCAGCGGGACTGACGGCAATCAGATCGTGGTGGACGTTCGCAAGGAATTTCAAGGCAGCGAGTCTGACCGCAAATGGTGGATGGAGAACGTAAAGATTGGCTTCCAGAACGACCCGCACCATGTCGCGGTCAAAGTGGAATATCCAAACCGGAATTGCGCGTTCTGCATCACCCATGACTTCAGCGCGGCCGTGGCCCTGGAGATCCGTGTCCCGCGCCAGAGCAATATCAAGCTGGACGGCTATAAACCGGACATCAGGATTTCCGAGGTAAAAGGGGACATTTCCGTCAAAAGCTACAAATCGCCTATTCTGATTGACTCCACCTCCGGCGCGATCCACGTGGACACATATAAAGAGGTGGTGACGCTGAAGAACGTGACAATTCGCGGAGCGCTGGAAGTAAAGTCGTACAAGGCGGATGCCGATATCAGCGCCAGAGC
>DATIWA010000298.1:0-9317 GCA_035465515.1 Candidatus Limnocylindrales bacterium
GCCATGGGCCGGGCGGTGCGCTCCAGCGGAGAAGAGTCCTTTGACATGGTGGCGCCCGCCATGAAGGTGCGGGACTTCAACTTTACGGAAGTCACGCGCTTTTAGGACATTGCCGCTGTCTTTAGGTCATCTGCGCTGGCGCATGTCCTTTGGTGACGCGAAAAGACCAAAGTAATCTTTGGGCGATTTTGGCCGCGGTGTATAACCCTTGCATCGAGGTGCATGGGTGAATGATTCCAGGAGTTCGGTCAGATTTCCGCTCAAGCTTCCGATTACCGTCCGTACTGCAGATGCGCGCGAACATTTTGCCGAAACCGCCGACATCTCAGCGGGCGGGGTGCTTTTCCGCACCAGGGCCCCGCTCGATGTAGGCACAACGATTGGTTTCCGGATCGTTCTGCCCGCCGCTGTCCTCGGGACGAATACTGACGTGCTGGTCAATTGCAGCGGGCGCGTCGTGCGCTCATTGCAGGAAGACGGTTCTTCGGCTGTGGCGGCCGTCATTGACGAGTACTGCTTTGAACGCGTATTTTCCGCGGCGGGATAGCCCGCCCGTTTCCTGCAAACCCGCCCTGCCCGGCGCGGCGCTCCCATCCAGCCCTCTCCATTTCCCCAAACCGGGAACATCGTCCCTGCCGATTACGATCAGCTATTCTGAAGTCGCTCTCAAGGCAGCCCAGGGGCGTACAATCATCACAGTCACTGCCGCGTAGTCACTTTGAAAAGCGTCAGCAAGGAGCCGAAGCACTTCTTCCATCTCCCATGAAAAAACATGCCTTGAGCGGACTCATACTCTTCCTGGTATTTGCGTCGTTGCTGTTTGCGCGGACCGGGCAATCGCCGCAAACACCCGCGTCCCCCGCACTTCCTTCGGCAACTCCGGGCGCGGCGTCGTCGCCATCGCCCGTGTCGACTCCTGAGGCGCGGCCCTTGTCGTCGCCCCAGTCTTCTCCTTCGCCCTCGCCGCAAAAGCCGAACGCCCGCGTGGAGATCGAGCAGGTACCGGAAAAAGAGCACATGCTTACGCCTGCGGAGGCCAAAGAGCTGTTGGCGTCGGTGGATGAAATACTCCACTTTGTCAGCCAGGACACCGATCTGCCTATCAAGCACAGCGTGAAAAAGGCGATTGTCAGCCGTGAGCAGGTGGAAAAGTACATCTCCGGAAAATTTGAAAAAGACGTGGACCGCATCCGCTTTGAACGTTCCGAACTGGTGCTGAAAAAATTCGGATTGCTGCCGCGCACCTTTGATCTGCATAACTTTCTGATCAAGCTGCTGGCCGAACAGGTGGCGGGCTACTACGACGAGAAGTCCAAAACCATGAACCTGCTGAACTGGGTGGCGCCGGACATGCAGAAGGCCGTGATGGCGCACGAACTTACCCACGCTCTCCAGGACCAGAGTTACAACCTGGGAAAGATGAGCAGGCAGGAGGAAAAAACCGAGAAGAAGGGCCTCTCTGACCTGCACGCGCTGCTGAAGAACGATGAGGAATCCAACTGCCGCAGCGCGGTGCTGGAAGGCCAGGGCATGATCGTGCTCGTGGATTACATGCTGGCTCCAGCCGGACAGAGCGTCGCCAAGTCACCCAAAATCGTGGATTTCATGCTGTCTTCCATGGAAAAGGACAAGAGCAGCCCGGTATTTGAAAGTGCGCCGCTCCTCTTGCAGGATGAATTGATCTTTCCTTACCGCTACGGCATGAGGTTCATCAAGGACCTGATTGAATCCGGCGGCAAGAGACTGGCTTACACCAGCGTGCTGGACCGCATGCCGCAGACCACGCGTGAAATCATGGAGCCCGCAGAGTATCTGGCGGGCCATCGTGTGCCGCCCCTTTTCCTGCCCGATCTGGGTTTCCTCAAGAAAGAATACGAGCCTTTTGACGCCGGCGCAGTCGGTGAATTGGATGTGAACATTCTTCTCAAGGTGTATGCCGACGAAGCGGCTGCCAAACGATTGAGCCCGGAGTGGCGCGGCGGGGCCTACTATGCCGCCGGCCGTCGCCAGGTGAAACCCACGGACGGGAATTCCACCGGGCATATCGGCCTTTATTACATTTCCAAATGGTCCACGCCGGCCGCGGCCCAGGAGTTTTCCAGGATTTATGCCTCGGCGCTGCCCAGTCGCTATACAGGCCTGCGGCAATCGCCGGCCGACGCGCCCAGGCCCGGCCTGAAACGCTTCGAGAGCAGTGATGGCTCCATCTTCATTCAGCAGACCGGAAACATGGTGGTGGCGGTCGAGAGCTTTGCTCCTGAAACCGCGGAGCGGTTGATTGAAGAGGGGCTCAAACAGGGGCAGGAAAGCAATATCGAGCAGACTGCCGCAAAATGAATCGAGTGGCGCCGGCCGCGCCGATTGCTCTTGGCCGGCGTCTTCCGCGAATTCGGCATCTCACGATAGTATTCTGTTGCTTAGAAGGAGCTGTTCTATGCCGGAGACTCCTAATCCTCAGCAGCCCGCCCCGGGCCAGCAGCCGTACACGCCCGGCCATGTTCCCATCACCGAGGAGTTCGATAAAGCCCGGTGGACCTTGCCGCCGCTGGTTCCAGTGCTGATTGCCGCCGCCATTGTGGCTGTGATTATCGCCGTAGTTGCGTTTACGAACCGGTCCAAACCGGTGATGAGCGGCACAATCGCCCGGGTGGCTACCGCTGACCAGGACGGGAACACCATGGTAGCCGTACAGGTGAAAGTGGATAACGTCATTGACCAGCAGCTCTGGGTGAAAAACGTTGATGCGGAGATTGAGACCGCAGACGGCAAAAAGTACACGGACCACGCTGCGCCTTCCAGCGAAGTGGACCGCTATCTGAGCGCGTTTCCGGCCCTGCTGCCCGCCAAAGCCGACCCGCTTCGGGAAGAGCTGAAGATCCCGCCCAAAACCTCCTTTACAGGCGTTGCTGTTTTTTCCTATCCGGTGGACCAGAAGACATTTGATTCGCGCAAGTCCCTCACCTTGCGCATCCAGCTCTATGATCAGCCGACCCTGGTAGTGAAGCAGTGAAGTCGTCTCGCAAAATGGACCGGACCATCTGAAAGTTGCGCGGACGGAAGAGTGATCAAAGCGAATGGAATACTAGCGTGCTGCTTCCAACTGCGCGGATGCGGCGCCGGCGGCGGTGTAAGCCGGAGCGGCTGCGTGTGGCGTCGGCGCCTCAACAATGTAGCGGTTTCTGGCCGTCCGGAAGGGAAGATGGAACTTGCGCGCCACTTCCGGCCAGAACTCCCGCAGCACGTCCCACGCCATGTCATTGGCAACACTGAAGCCTACTCGGCTGGCGGTGGGACCAAACCCGCGCGCATTCCCCGGATGATAAAGGTTGCTGAGCGCCTTGGAGCTGGCTGTGCCCAGCCATTCGGAGTAGTTGAACATGCGCTTGCCGGAATCGCTGTGGGCCACAAACCGGTGGGCCAGGGCGTGACCGAGCCGGGCCGCCTTCGGGCCTTCGCCCATGCGGTAATAGCGCGGGTCCTGATGGAATATTGCCGGATACAGGAACGTGCTGAAGAACTCTCCCTGCAGGTTATCTGTCAGCGCGGCTCGATAGCGCCTGCCGTAGCCTGATGCCCCCTGCCGGAACTTCGCGTCATCTGAGGCCATTTGGGCCCAGGCGGCGTCCCACGCGGCGCCCATGAAGTTGAGCGGGTCTGAACTGTTGCTCAGGAACATGCGGAATTTGTCGCCGGCATCCATGGCGCAGGGACGCAGCCCCGGATGGCGGCGCGATACATGCACGGTCGCGCTATCCACACTTTGCGAAAGATGCGCGACGATCTTGTTCAGCGGGCCGGCGTAATCTTCTATGTCGAATGGCTCAACGAACCTGGCGCAGGGTGGCGTGACCGGCGTGACGACCACCGGCTGAAACGGCATGGGCCGCACCGTTGCCGGCGAAGCCATCGATGCCGCAGGCGTCATGTTTCCTATGACCGGCAGACGCTGGGCGAAAGCCGGGGAACTTGCCAGAAGCAGGGCCCACATCGCGATTTGAACACTAAATCTGCGCATCCTCACACCTGCGAGGAAGTGGTTCGAGCAGCAGATAATGTAAGCCCGGCTCTCTTTCCGCCACAGGTTACCTTCGTTGCTGGTCTCTACCCTTCCTGACGTCCACGCTGGTTGAGACACGGAAAGCCGGCCAGGCAGAACACTTTCAGAGTGACCTTTTTTGTCATGAATGGACCGTACGGCAGGATTCGATCAAAGGCTAAGAATGTAAGGTGGAGGCCTCTGATTATGCGTGAGATTAAACGGCGTGTCGCCCATGCTGGATTCGCGCCAGCATGGCGGAAGCGATAGAGTGAAGGGGAACAACGGCATCCACTCCGCCAAGCTTGATGGCCTCGTTGGGCATCCCAAAAACTACGCATGAAGCCTCATCCTGCGCGATGTTGAATCCGCCTGCCTCCTTCATCTCGCGCATGCCGTGGGCGCCATCATCGCCCATTCCGGTCAGGATCACGCCCACCGCATTCGGTCCCGCCACCTGGGCCACGGAGCGAAAAAGCACGTCGACGCTGGGGCGATGGCGGCAGACCAGCGGCCCATCATTCAGTTCAACCAGGTATTGCGAACCGCTGCGTTTCAGCAGCATGTGCCGGTTGCCCGGCGCAATGAGTGCGCGCCCCGGGGTCACGCGGTCGCCCGAGACCGCTTCCTTGACTTCAATGACGCACTCCTGGTCCAGGCGTTCGGCGTAAACGCGGGTAAATACTTCCGGCATGTGCTGCACCGCCAGAATACCCGGGCAATCAGGAGGCATGACGCGCAGCAGTTCTCGAATTGCCTCCGTGCCCCCTGTGGAGGCGCCGATGGCAATGATGCGGTCCGTGGTGAGATCGAGCGGCCGCTGCCGGCGAGGCAGAACGGCATCGGCGTTCAGTTTGGGTGAAACCCTGGCCGCCACGCGAGCGTGCCGCCGCGGGATGGAATGCGCCGCAGCCCAGACGGAATCGATGAGCAGCACCGCCGACTCATGCAGAAAGTCGCGTACGCCAAGTTTGGGCTTGCCGATTACTTCGACGGCGCCTTCTTCCAGTGCGCGCATGGCGATGTCCGTCCCGGGCGGGGCCAGTGCTGAGCAGACGACCACCGGAATGGCGTCTTCAGCCATGATCTTGCGGACAAAGGTCAGCCCGTCCATCCGCGGCATCTGTATGTCGGAAACGATTACGTCGGGGCGTTCCTTCCCGATCTTTTCAAAAGCCACGATCGGGTCCGCGGCGACTGTGACCGCTATGAGGCGGTCCGTTGTGAGGACGGACTTCATTACCTGCCGCACCACGGCGGAGTCATCCACCACCAGAACGCGCAGCGGGCGCTCCTTGGAGAAATTCCTGCGTCTTCGTTCCCGGCGTGAGATCGACGCGGTCATGGAGGCGCTACTTGTTTCTGGCGCGCGTGAATGGATGCTCAACGCTGAAGTACGCGAATATGCCCCATTCCCCCTGGCTTGGTCCCACTCCCACCGGGATGCCCAGGCCGGGAACAATCTGGGTCCCATTCTTGAAGTTGTAGGCCCAGCGTACCGCGGGATTCAGAAAGACGGCATTGGCGCGTTCCGTTTTTCCGGCGGCAACCACGTTCTCCGTGGACACCCAGACGGTCTCCAGAAAGACATTCACGCGCCTGGTTACGTTGTAGATCACGCTCTGCCCGGCAGTCACCGCATAGGTATTGGCGGTCTCTCCCAAAGGATCTTTTTGCGAAGGAGTAATGGTGGCGCCCAGGTTCCAATGGGTGACGAAGCGCTCATTGTGGACCCAGCTTACCGGCAGCATCCCCTGGTAGCCGGGGGCGCCCGCGCCCTGACCGGTCCTGTAATCGCCGGTGGGAACCAGCACAGTGAAGCGGGGCGAGAAGGCCACCCTGGTTTCGCCGCTGCCAATCAACTGGTAGCGGTAATTCAGAGCGATGTCACCAATGCCGGAGCCGTTGCCGGTCGCCAGGTCCATGACGGGAATGGTGTAACTGAGTTGATGGCGCGGCGCCGCATCCAGCGGCCACTCATTCGTGTAGCTGTAGCCCCAGGAACGGCTTTTCCAGAACCGCTGGAAAGTCTGGATATGCTGCACCACTCCGTATTCCTGGTTATAGGCCTCTTCCACCAGGAAGCTGTTGTCCTGGATTCCTGGTTCTTCCTTCGGTTGTTGATCTTGCTTCGCGGGAGCCGCGGCAGGGGACGCCGGCTGTTCTTCCACGGTTGACGGGGCTTGTGCCCAGGCGGAAGCAGCCGGGCAGGACAGCAGAAGCAGGACAAGAGCGAACATCGCCGGGACATGACTTTGCATGACTTTCATTGCGTACTTTCCTTCTCTAGGACTTGTGCAAAGTGTTCGGCCCGGATCTTCGATTGTCGCGGAGGCTGTTTGGGGGAGCGCTCCACGCCCCGGGAAGCGTGGGCATAGACATTGGTGAACACACCAGCTGCCAGTTCTGAGGAACCGGAAAGGTTTTCCGCGTGGCCCAGGAAAAGGCGCCCGTCCGTCGCCAGGTGGCTGAACAAACGCCGCAGTACTCCTTCCTTGGAACGCTGGTCGAAATAGATCAGCACATTCCGGCAGAATATGAGATCAAAGACGCCTTGCAGGGGATAAGGCTCCTGATGCAGGTTCACCCTGGCGAACCGGATTGCCGACTGGATCTCAGGGCCGGCCTTCATGGTGCCCGCGCTCGGCCCCACGCCTTTCAGCATGAAGCGGCGCAGCAGGGCGGGAGGTATCTCCCTGGCCTTTTCGATCGGCCATACTCCACGTTGTGCCGTGGCAAGAACATCGGTGGCCATGTCCGTGGCCAGGACCTGGATCTGCCAGCCCGCGGACGCCGGCAGGCGGTCCAGCAGCAGCATTGCGATTGAATATGCTTCTTCGCCGGAAGAGCAACCCGCGCTCCAAACGCGCAGTGTGCGTGTGCGGCGGCCCGCCTCCCCCTGGCGGATCCAGTAGGGAACAAGTTCTTCGGCGATGTAGTCGAACTGCCGCGGCTCGCGAAAGAAGTGCGTCTCGTGAGTGGAAACCAGATTCAGCATCTGCTGGCGTTCGGCATCGTCAGTCTGCACGCAGTTGAAGTACTGCCGCAGTGTCGCCACGCCCAGGTGACGCAGACGCTTGGCCAGACGTCCGGCGATCAGGGATTTCTTGCTGGGCGCCATCCACATGCCGGTCTCGCGATAGATAAGCTGCTGGAACCTGTGGAAGTCACCTTCGCTTAGGTCCAGCCGCGAGAGAATGGAATTGGTCGCCGGCTTTGCGTGGACCGTCTTCGGGGCGGAGATTCGGCTTCCTGTGCTTTCGGTGGCAATCACAGCGCTGCCGCCTCGGCGTCGGGTCCTGCTGAAGGAGTTGGTATTGCATCTTCTCCTTCGGCATCCCCGGCTTTTTCCTGTTCCAGCTTCAGGTCAGCGATCTGAAGCAGTTCGCTGGTGGAGAGGACCTTGTCAATATCCAGCACCAGGGCAAACTTCTTGCCCAGCTTGGCCATGCCTTGCAGGTAGTCAACCTTGACCTGCGTGCCGAAAACGGGAGGCGGCTCAATGTCTTGCGGCGATAAATCAAGCACCTGGCTGACCGAATCCGCCAAAACGCCCATCACCGATGCTGTGGAATCCAGATTGGCCTCTACAATAATGATGCAAGTGGTCCTGGTGATTGCCGTTTCCGGCTGGCCGAACTTCAGGGCCAGGTCAATCACCGGCACCACGCTGCTGCGCAGGTTGAAGACGCCGCGTACCCATGCCGGCGTCTTGGGCACGCGGGTGACCGTGTCATACTCCAGGATCTCCTTCACCTTCATGATGCCTACCGCGTACTCTTCGCCGGCCAGGAAGAAAGTCAGGTATTGCCGCTGGTCGAGTGTCTCATTGGTTTCCATGGGCAAGTCCTTTCTTAAAAGCTCTTGTAGCTTTCCTGTGCGTGCCCGTTCGGCTTGGTCGCTGAACTGAAGACCGGCGCCTCTTCCACGCGAGCTTTGGGAAAGGCCGCCCGCGTCCCGGTGACCACGGCCACTTGGTGCGAGTTTGAGATGCGGAAGAAGGCCATCAGCTGTTGCAGGGCCTCGGCCTGCGACGCAAGCTCTTCCGCCGTGCTGGAAAGCTCTTCCGCCGCGGAAGCGTTGCGCTGGGTCACCGTGTCAACGGCCGACATCGCCTTATTGATTTGCACCACTCCGGAAGACTGTTCCGAAGACGCGGAAGCCACCTCTTGAACCAGATCAGAGGTCTTGCGGATGGCAGGCACTAGTTCGTTGAGCAGCGTTCCGGAACGCTCCGCCACCTGCACGCTATTGGCGGCGAGCCCGCCAATCTCCTTGGCAGCCTGTGAACTGCGCTCAGCCAGCTTTCGCACTTCGGTGGCCACCACCGCGAAGCCCTTCCCATGTTCTCCGGCGCGGGCCGCTTCAATGGCGGCGTTCAACGCCAGAAGGTTGGTCTGGTATGCGATTTCTTCAATCACGTTGATCTTTTGCGCGATCTGCTTCATGGCTGTAACGGTCTCGCCGACGGCGCGGCCGCTCTCGTCAGCATCGCGGGCGCCCTTCACGGCCATTTGCTCCATGGCCCGGCTGTTGTCGGCGTTCTGCGTGATGGAGGAACTCATCTCCTCCAGGCTGCTGCTCATCTGCTCCACCGAGGCGGCCTGCTCGCTGGTTCCCTGGGAGAGCGTGGAAGCCGACGCAGAAAGCTGTCCGGCGGCGCTGGAAAGGGCGTTCGATCCGCTGCGAACCTCGCCGATAATCTGCTCCAGCTTTTCCATGAAGGTATTGAGGAAACCGGCCATGGTTCCCACTTCATCCCGGGTATCAATCTGAATTCGCTTGGTGAGGTCGCCCCGGCCTTCGGCCATCTCTTCCAGATGCGCGGCCATGAGCTTCACCGGTTTGGTAATGCTTTCCGCCATAAAGAAGGCCAGGCCCACGCCGCCGCCAATCAGCAGCACCACAAGCACCCACGTCAGATTGCGCGCTCCCTCATAGGCCTGCTGGGAAGCTTTCATCGAGCTGTCGCGGAGAGCTATGGTGTCTCCTTCCATCTCGGTTATCAGGGCTTCCTGGCGTTTACGTACCGGCAGATATTCATCGTTATAGGCGTGGATCGCATCGTCGAGCTTGCTGGCGCTGACCAGTTCCAGCACCTTGTCCTCGATCCGGTTCACGGACGTGGAATCCATCTCTTCCGCGCGTCGGATCTTGGAGTTGATGGCGCCGTCATTCGGGGCCAGCTTCTTGATGGCCTCAACGTCGGCGGAAAACTCTTCGTCCGCGGCGGTCTTGCGCTGTTTCTCCGAGAGATCTTTCGGATTGAGCAGGTAACCCC
>DATIWA010000299.1:0-2309 GCA_035465515.1 Candidatus Limnocylindrales bacterium
AGTGGGAGAATCAGCCCGGATCTCTTGAATCCGATCTTCAACTCGCTGGGCGATCCTGCTGCCGTGGACGTAAATGGCATCGGGCCGCGCAAGCTGCAACTCTCATTCCACGTGCGCTTCTAGACCCGCGCACGGTGCACAACATAAAAAAGGCGGGCCGCAAAGCCCGCCTTTTTTACCGCCCTTCAGGTATGTCTCACATCCCCGGCTTCTTCTGGGGGATGGAAATATCGATCTGCGTCACTTTGCCGAAGGTCTTCAAATCCCGGTCGAAGTCCTTGGAATTGCCCACCACCAGCACGGCGAGTTTCTCCGGGTGAACGTATTTCTTTGCTACCCGGTCAACGTCCGCCGGTGTGACCTTCTCGATCCCCGCGCGAAACAATTCCAGGAAGTTGGGCGGATACCCGTAAAACTCATAACGCATGCGCTCGGCGAGCACTTTGTCCTTGGAATCAAACTCAAAAATGAACGAGTTAAGGATGGCGTCCTTGGCCTTCTTGAGTTCTTTTTCCGTCACCCCGCCTTTGATCAACTCGGCGATCTGCTTGTTCAGAGCGTCAATCGCCCTCGCCGTGGTGCCGCTCTTGGTGGCCATGCCGATGCGCAGCATGCCGGGATGGTCAAATGCCGTCCCCACTCCGCCGCCCACCGAATATGCCAGCCCTTCCTTGGTGCGGATGTTTTCGAAGAGACGCGAAGAGAACCCGCCCCCGAAAAGTTCATTCATGACCACCAGCGCGTAATAGTCCGGGTTGCGGCGCTCTATTCCCAGGGCTACCATGGAGATGTTGCTCTGATTTACGTCGTCCTTTTCCACGAAGTAAACGCCGGGGTTGGGATCGTGAAAATCGATCTTGGTTCTCGGGAACGGTTCGCCTTTGGGCAGATTGCCCAGCGTTTCACGGATTCTGCGCTCCATCGCCGCGGCGTCAAAGTCCCCGGTCACCCCCATGATCATGTTGCTGGGGGCCACCGTCCTCTTGTGCCACGCCATCAGGTCCTGGCGTGTCACCGCTGAGACTGTGTAGTACTCCGGAGTGCGCGCATAGGGGTTCTCCGGGCCGTACGCCAGCTTCGCGGCTTCGCGATGGACAATGTCGTCGGCATCGTCATTCCGCCGCGAGATCAGGCTGTCCATCTGCCTCTTGGCCAGCTCAATCTTGTCTTCGCGAAACTCCGGGTTCTCCAGAACGTCCAGAATCACCGGGAAAACCCGGTCGAAGTCGTCTTTGAGGGACGACCAGCTGAGAAAAGTCGAATCAATGCTGTTCGAGGTCTCCACTCGCGCCGCCTGCGATTCCAGCAGGTCGTCCAGTTGGTCGCCCGTCTTGGAGTGTGTGCCGCCGGTGCGCCAGACCTCTCCGTAGATGTCGGTGAGGCCCGTCTTGTCCGCCGGTTCATCGCGAGACCCGCCGCGCAGGCGGATTACTCCATTGATCAGCGGCAGTTCGTGGTCTTCCTGCAAGAACAGGATCAGGCCGTTGGGCAGGACCACACGGCGCGGTTCCTGCGGCTTGAACTGATGCAGCTTGGGAATCGGCACCTTGCTCCACGAGGATGGTATTCCCGTGTGGGGAGTTGAGGTTGCCGCCCTGGCGGGAGTGTGCGGTTTTGCCGGCGCAGGCTGCTGTGCCGGCGAGAGCAGCGAAAGGCAGAAGATCAGTGCGGCGGATAACATTTGTCCTCTTCTCATTGCTGCTCTCCTTTTGGCTGCTGTGCAGGCGCTGTGGGTTTGGGGGGCTTCATCGTCTCCATGATCGCCACGGTGCGGTTTTCCTCGGTAAAGATCTTGTTGGCGACGCGGCGGATGTCGGCCTTGGATACCGCGTCAATCCTGTTGATTTGGCGGAAGAGTTCCCGCCAGTCGCCGTACATTGCCTGATACTGTCCTAACTGCACCGCCAACCCCTGATTGTCGCCCAGGCCGCGGATCAGGTCCGCCTTGGCGCGCGTCTTGACCGATTCCAGTTCTGCGTCGCTTACGTCCTGCGTTTTGAGCCGCTCAATTTCATCGTGAATTGGGCCGGCCATGTCCTGCGCGCTGTGTCCCTGGTTGGGCACCGCAAAGAAGAAAAACAGGCTGGGATACTTGTTGCCGGGGAAGGTGCCGCCCTCCGCTGCCAGTGCAATCTGCTTGTCGCGCACCAGGGAGCGATACAGTCTTGATGTGCGGCCCTTGGAAAGCAGGTCTGACAGCACGTCATAGACCGCATCGTCCGGATCGCGGAAATTCGGGCGGTGGTAACCTTCGATGTAGAGCGGCTGGCTTCGATCTTTCAAGACCGCCTCTCGCATGGCGCGCTGTG
>DATIWA010000300.1:0-5260 GCA_035465515.1 Candidatus Limnocylindrales bacterium
AAGATTATCTGCCCAGTTTTTGGTCCAATTGAAGTTCTGCGTTAGCCCTCAGCCCTTGTCACGGCATTACCAGAGTCTCACGCTGAGAGTTGCTTAGTGAAGTATATTATTGCGGGTACATGCCCAATCGTTTGTTTACTTTCCGTCCCGTCAAACGCAAGATTAGGTCTGAATAAATGGCAAGCACACCAAAATCCGACGGGCCCATTGCCCGCGCCGCCGTAAACCTTGCGATTAGTGTCGTCGGCCTCGTCATTGTCCGCTTCATCGTGCAAAACCTGCCCATGTTTCAGGATGTGGGATGGATCGTGAAAGACAAGCTGTCCGTGATGTCCGCCGCGGTGATCGTGGTGGATGCCATGCTGCTTGCCGTTCTCATTGGGTTTGCGGTGCAGATTCGGTCGTACTTGTTTGATCGTTTTCGCGATGTCCCGGCCCTGGGAAGCATGGCCGTCAGCCTGGTGCTTCTGATTTGCGCCGGTCTCGCGTACAAGGACTTCAAGCCGCTGCTGCGCGCCTGGCCCTCCATCAGGGACCTTTACGTTTGGGGCTTTTTCATCTTCGCTGTGGCTCTGCTGGCGCATGTGATCGTCCTGCTCTACAAAAACCGGGACCGCATGGCCGCGCTGGTGTTGCGCCAGCCCATGCCCGCCCCGGCGTCGGTTGAAGAATCACAGATTGCTGCGGCCGGCCGCTAAGACGGAATAAGACGCATAAGGCGCATAAGCGTTAAGCTAAGCTGGCGCGGCAAAATCCATGGCGACATCTGCCCACACCACCGTTACCCGCCCGGACGCAGCGCTTTCCGGCGGCGGGCCTGCCGCCGGTTCGCGGCAGCGGCTGGAATCGCTGGACGTCTTCCGTGGCCTGACCATCGCCGGCATGGTCCTGGTCAACAATCCCGGGACAGGAAGCGCCTTCTACTGGCCCCTCGGCCACGCCGACGAACTGATGAGCGCGCACCCGGCCGGCTGGTATCCCGGGAAGTGGTGGGTGCAGGCCAACGGATGGACGCCCACCGACCTCATTTTCCCCTTCTTCCTGTTTATCGTCGGGGCCTCCATGGTGATGTCGTTTGCGGCGCGGCGCGCGCGCGGCGACTCCCGCCCTGCGCTCATGAAGCACGTGGCGCGGCGCAGCGCTCTGATCCTGCTGATCGGCTACGCCATCCGCATCCTGCCCTACGTGGATTTTTCCCGCATGCGCTACCCCGGAGTCTTGCAGCGGATTGCCGTCGTGTACTTCTGCGCGTCGCTGATTGCCTTGTGGACCGCCCGCCGCGGACGGCTCCTTTGGATTGCCGGGCTGCTCGCCGGATACTATGCCGTCATGCGCTTCCTCCCCGTGCCGGGATGCGACCACGCCGCCTGGATGACGGAGCATTGCAGTGTGGCCGCATGGCTTGACCGCAAGCTCATGCTCGGCCACCTCTACCGTCCGGACTTCGATCCCGAAGGGCTGCTGAGCACCTTTCCCGCCATCGCAACCACGCTCCTGGGCGTCCTGGCCGGAGAATTTCTGCGCGGCCCCGCCGGCCTCGCGCAGAAACTGCGCGGCCTTCTTATGGCCGGTGTGGCGGGTATGGCTGCCGGTTACGCATGGCATCCCTGGTTCCCCATCTCAAAACCGCTCTGGACCGGTTCTTACGTGCTCTTTACCGCCGGGGCCGCCTGCGTCACGCTGGCCCTCTGCTGGTGGCTGATCGAGATGCGCGGCTGGCGGCTGTGGTCCAGGCCGTTCCTTTGGCTGGGATCGAACGCCATCCTGGCCTACGCGCTCTCCACCTTCGTCGGGAAACTGGGATCCGTCATTAAAATCACAAGCGGGAAAATCGCAAGCGCGAACGCTGCCGGCGCCGGCCACGCCATCGAAGTACAGACATGGGTTTACCAGCACTGGTTCGCCCCGCTGGCCCAACCCAGGAATGCCTCCCTCGCCTTCGCCATCTCCTACCTTGCGCTCTGGACGCTGCTGGCCTGGGGTTTGTACCGGAAGAAGATTTTCGTGAAAGTCTAGCGAGAACAGCCGCCGTTTGCGTCAAATGGCGAATTTACGCCAGTCATCGCGCTGCGGATCGTTCAACTTTGCATCGGTGGACAACTCTTACCCAACGCGACTTTTTCAACACCCACAGGTGTTTTCACTCAGAACCGGGTCCTGACCGTAACGGCGATTTCACAACCCCGATCTCCAGAAAAACTTTCAATGCCGCGAATCGATTTCGAGCAGTTCGTCTTCGGCGTACTCTACGAGAAACTTTGCGTGCGTACGAAGACCTTTTACGATTGCAATGACGCTGAGTATAGCGCGTATGGTGTCCGCTTCTTCAGCACGGAACACCTCCGCAGCGCCGATCTCAGCTAATTCACGAATCGCGCAGAAATATTCAGTCTTCAGCCATTCCGGCAGCTCTGGGTTGTGGCCTCTCGTTCGAGCCAATTCGATGATACCGACCATGGCGTAGGTGTTCCAGTCAATGACACCTTGCTTACGATAAATGTCCACGAGGAGAGGCACCGCAGCGTAGGAGGCATCGCCGACATCTCCTTGGTGGTGAAGTTCGTCCCAAAGCTCGTGCCATGTCGATTCGGCGTCCTGTCCAGCTTCGAGCTTTGCGAGAAGAGGTCTTGGATCAAGAGGCATTCGGTAGCCACCAGTGAGGTTGCGCCAGCGGTAGTCGTCTGCATTTTGCATAGCTGCGAAATCTAACACAATCGAGAAGGAAAGGAAGCAATAAGGGGCGCACTGCCAGTCGTGTCTCGGCATGTCCTCCCGTGTTGTTGTGCAGGAACATGGGGCAGGTTAGAATCCCAGCGAATTAAGACACAATTTCGATCGGTCGATGGAGCTTTCCATGCAAAGAAGATTCCACTCCGGGCTCTTGCACTCCTTTCTAGCCGGCGTTTTTGCTGTTGCCTGCATCTCCGTTTCGCGTGCGCAGGCCCCTCCGGATGAAGCACACGTCTATCCGATGGGCCCGACTGCCGTGGGAATTGAATTCACGGCCTGTCAAACGTCGAACGCCCCGAACTGCTATCTTGATTTCTCCATCTACCGAAATCCTCCTGGTTTCACGCAGTCGCCGGTTACGCTTGTCAGCATCAATGCGAACTCGTCATCGACCACTGTGTACGATACCGGCGTGAAGCCTGGACAGACTTACGCTTATCAGGTATGTGCCGGCGGCTATGCCAACAGCAGCCGAAGCAACTGCATACCAACCAATACTGTGAAAACGCCTGTGGCGCCGCCACCCACGCCCACGCCGACGCCCAAACCCGCGCCGACAGTCACCTACTATAACTTTGCTCCACCAAAGAATCTTCAGGCTACGGCTGCAGGGGCGGGGATTTACTTGAGATGGACAAACCCGCCTCAAAAGCCCACGCCAGGGCAGATCACGGTGCTGCGCACAACAGGGGCCACCGCTGCGCAACTTGTCACCAAACTTACTGGGCAGCCCTCCACGTATACTGATTCAGGTTTGCTGCCGCACACCGGGTACTTCTATACGGTGTGCGAGGGTGACCCCTACGTCACCTTCGGCAATAACTGCGTGGCTGACTACAAGGCAGCCGTAACCTGGGGCGCCGATCCCATACTCACGGCCACGCGTGTCAATGCCACCACGGTGCAGTTGAATATCGCCGTGGATAATTTCTTCGACTTATACTCCCTTAGCGTGACTCGTCAGGGCAGCGACGATCCTTGCCGCCAGGGGACTTCTCTCCGCAACGGCACGCAAGGCTGCCGTACGCAAAGCATAGGCGCAAACGGAGTCGCCGTGAACGCTCCGAATACCGTGACCGTCTTTGACAAACAAGCTGGCGGAGGCGGCTTCGGATCCATCTCCACCTCTGCGCCCTGGGTGATCCAGATACAAGATGCCTCGGTCAAACCGGGAGTCGAATACTACTACATCGCGCATGTCACGTGGCTCGGTCGGTTGGAACAGGATTCCGCGGTGGTGACTGTTCCGAACGCGTTTGCGCTTGCCTCTCCTTCTCGGGTAGGAATTGCCGGCAGCGGCATCAAACCCATCCCATTGGGCGGCCCAAGACCGGCGCCAATGGAACGAAGACCGTCGCCAATGGAAAGAAGACCGGCGCCAATGGGAAGAAGACCGGCTCCAGTGCAGATCAACCCCCGCACTTCCCCGGCTCTGCGTTCCGAAGGCCTTGACCTGGAGTCGGCAATAAACAATGCGAAGGCAAGGCCGGGAGACGCCCAGGCGCTTTACTCGCTGGGGCAGTCATATTGTGCAAACAGGCTGAGAAGCCCGTGCCTGAGCCTCATGTATATGGGCTTATTGCAGGCGCAGAAGGCCGGGAACGCGCAGTTGAGCACTGAGATCAGGGATAGGCTCACTCAGGAAGGGGTGAACCTGGCAACGAAGCCCTGATACGAGGGGGCGAGATGCTTATGGCCGGATGCCGGCGCCTGCCAGCGTCTGATTCTGTTCTTCCGCTGAAATTAGCGGCTGCGGTTCACAGTATTCCTGCTGGGCCAGGGTGCGGTAGGTCTTTAGACTCTCCGGAAGCGCGTCCGGGTCTTTTTGGGAAAGGCTGCGTCCGAGCAGCCGAACGTACTTGCGCAGCTTCTCAACGGCTTGGGCGTGATAGATTGCAGGCATGCCGCTTTGAAACGCGTCCGGGACCTCCATCTTTAGCTCCGAACCTGCCAGCCACTCCAGAATACCGGCCGACACCTGAAAACCGGGCTCCTGCATTCGAGAGGTCATCAGGCGCAACGCTTCCTCTGGGTGAGAGGAGTGCCGAACAGCGTCCCAAAAACCTGTGTCCCAACCGTGGTTCCTGCCGTCGAACCACTTGACCTCTGTCGCGAGGGAGTCGGCAGTGTCCAGGTATGTTATGCGTCGGGCCGCGTCAAAACATTGCAGCGAAGGGTGTTCTGGAACGTCAGCGCCGCGACAAAGCTTCTCGTACGCATCCGCGTACGCAATTGCAGCGGAGTGCGCCCAAGCCGGGTCGTTGACGATTGTCAGAACAATGGCATTGGACTTCAGCAACAATGCAGGCCGGATCTTTTCATCGCGGGAAGTGCTCGTAATGTCGGCTGATGAAGCCTCGCAGGTGTAAGTTCCCGGCGCGCGGAAGCGAACATACGTGTTCAGCGGGACAACGCCAAAACTGAGGTCCGTGGCGGTCAACGGCTGTTCCCAATCGCAATCTCCGCATCCACCCCCGATGCCGCCACCTGCGCCACCGCAAGCTGCATTAAGCATTTGACCGAAGGCTGC
>DATIWA010000301.1:0-2479 GCA_035465515.1 Candidatus Limnocylindrales bacterium
TGTGCCGCTGCCTGCGCCCACAGGGTGTTCCAGAAATTATTTCCCGCGGCGCCCAGCGCGGCCTCGCACAGCCCGAAGCTGGTGCTCATCACGTTGGCCACATTGTTGTTCACGATGAACTGCGCGGAAAGGTCCACGCCGTCCGTGGTTGTGGTGCTTTGCGAAATGACAAACTTGATGGTGGCGTTCCGCGCCACCGCGCCTGACCATTCGACATCCAGGTCGGCTTCGGTCTCCTCCGCGCCGCCCAGGTTCCCGGGATCGGGGCCGTTGTTGATGAAGATCGGATCGTTGGCGGGCAGCCCGAAAAAGCTGCGGAAGAACTGTACGTCCGCCAGGTTGATGTCCGTGCGGCCGACAATCGCAATCGTCTGGCCGGTGCCGTCAATGGCCGGGGCGGCGGCATACAGCGGGTTGACGTTATAGATCGTGGCAAAGTCCGCCGGCGCCAGAAAATGCGAGCCGTTCCCCGCCGTAAAGTCCGGCGGAAGCTGCGCAACCGAGCTGTTGGGATGCTTGGGAAAATCGTTCAATGAGACCACGCCGCGCACCAGGCCGGTCAGCGCGCGCGGAATGGTCGGGTCCGTGGCGTTGGCATGGTGCATCTTGCCCTTGACTTCATACTGCCGGATGTTGGTCTGGAAGGCGCGCTCCACCTGCTGCACGTCGCCGCTGAAATTGATCCACATCCTTCCGCTCGCCACTTCATCAATGCGGAAGCCGAACTTCCTGAGCCAGTTCGTGGCGTCGGCGATGTCCTGGTCCGTGGGACCGAACCGCAGGCCGAACTCCGCTGGCGTGAGCCATTTGTGATAGTTGGGCGATTTCGGGTCCTGCTGGTCAGCCAGCAACTGGCTGAGCTGGCCCTGCGCGTCCGGCCGCACCGAGAGCAGCAGGATCATGTTCCTCATCGGCATGGCCGCATCGGCGGACCCGCGGTCGAATTCCGCCCGGGCCAGTGGATGGGTGTTGCCGTGCAGGGTTACGCGGTCTGCGTCATTGATGGCCCGTTGAGCTTGCGCGCTCAACGCAAGCATCCCAAACAGCGTCAATAGCAGCACGCTGAGATAAAAACGTGTGCAGCGGAGTGTATGGCTGTGCATTACGCCCTCTTGAAGGTTTACAGAATTTTCAGAACAAGACAGGCAGGGCCGCCATCAAACCGGAAGGCAGGTGCGCGTGAAACTGCGCCCCTTAAGATGGAACCGGAAGCATCTACGTCAACCCTCTAAATCTCGCCTCACGAGATTAGGGGCGCATTAATCGCTGATTAGAGTTACTAATATTGCGGACAAATCGCACTCGACTGTTGCAGTGTAAAGAGGAACGGCCGCGGACGCGGGGTCTGTCTCCCCCGCGTGAGGCCACGGGGACGCAATGAAATTGCCGGCGAAGACGTCCAGACTGCTTGATTTGCACAGCAGGGCCCATGCTGCCTTGCACGCGCGCTTTGCCGCCATCTTCGCGCGGCATCGCGGCCTCGCCTTCGTCCGCCGGCAGGACCATATCTTCACCGAGCACTGGACCCCGGAACGCGCCGCCGCCGGCTATGAATTTTCCGGCCATGAGGTCCGGGGTGAGCAGGTGGTGCTGCATGGAGTTGCGACCAACCAGGGGTTCAACTACCAGATCAGCATTGCTTTTCCTCTGCATCTGGTGGATACGCCCGCGGAACTGGATGAGCATCTGCAACGCGAATACCAGCAGGCCGCCGGGGCCGCTCTTTGCTCCTCACCCGACGGCAAAAACCATGCTGATTGAATCTTGCAGGCCTCCCGGTTCTGCAATATGATCGCGGCTTCACCCGCATCCATATGCAGCCAATCTCCATTCTGGGCGCCGTTCTTGCCGTGGTCTCGTTCGCCATGTGCCTGATGGCCCGCCGGCATCTGGGGAAATCCTTCTCCGTCATGCCCCAGGCCAGGGCCCTGGTCACCACCGGGGTCTATTCCCGCATCCGCCATCCCATGTATGTTTTTCTTGACCTGGGAATCGTGGGGACCGCTCTGGCCACGGGCTCATGGTACCCGCTTGTCCTGCTGGCCATTCTGCTTCCGTTGCAGATCATCAACGGACGGAGAGAAAACAGGGTGCTGTCAGAAAAGTTCGGCGCCGCCTACGCGCAATACAAGCGAAGCACATGGTTCTAACAGGTCTGCTGGAAGTGGGCAAACTGCTTCCGCGCCGCGGTCCGCGCGCTCCGGCGCGAACTTACCAGGCGATTCCCGCCAGCCGTTCGCTTTCCTCCCACAGCTTGCGCGCTGAGGTTTCATCGCGCGCCTCCGGCGTGGGAATCGAGGGAGCGGACTTGTAGAAATACAGCCCGTTGGCGCCGGTCACCTGCGGATCGTCAGACGACGCCAGATACACCAGCGTCTCGGCTCCCTTGTCCGGTGAAAGAGCCACGATCTTTTTGGCCAGCCGGAACAGGCGTCCTCCGCTGTCGTCGCCGAACCGCGTGTTCACAAACCCCGGGTGC
>DATIWA010000302.1:0-1721 GCA_035465515.1 Candidatus Limnocylindrales bacterium
CGGAAGGAAATTTGCGCGCGGAAGGGCCCCGGTCAAAATTGCTTTCCCGCCTGACAATTGGCGGACTGTACACGGATTGGGAAGAACGTGTCAACCATGAACCCGCAACTCTGCAGCGTTGCGTGGATCTCTGGCGATCTGTAAAGGCCGCCCTTGCCTGGACTTGCCCGCCCAGGGAAGGCAAGCGGAATGCGCTCCGCCGGGCGGCCTTCTCTCCGCTTGCTACAATGGATTCATGGCGTCACTTCGCATCTCCGCCATCAGCTTTTTGAACACCGCCCCGCTGATGTGGGACTTTGAACACGGCGAGACCGCCGCTCAACTCAGCAATCATTTTGAAATCGGTTACACCGTTCCCTCCCGCTGCGCCGAGGAATTGCGGACGGATCTCGCCGATATCGGCATCATTCCCGCGGCGACCTATACCACCATTCCCGGCCTGGTCATCATTCCCGATATCGCGATTGCCTCCAAAAACGCTGTCCGTTCCATCCTGCTGGTGAGCAAGGTCCCGCTGGAAAAGATCCGCAGCGTTGCCACCGACGATTCCTCCCGCACTTCAGCCGCTCTGGTCGAGGTTTACCTGCGAAAATTCGTGGGCATTGACCCCGGTTTTCGCCGCCAGAAAGCCGTCCTGGAAGAAATGTTGCAGTGGCATGATGCCGCCCTCCTGATCGGCGACCCCGCCTTACAGGCCAACACCGAGCGCTGTTACGTGTACGATCTGGCGGAAGAGTGGCGCCGCTGGACCGGACGCCCATTCGTCTTCGCCTTCTGGGCGGTCCGCAAGGCCTCGCTCGCCGGCCTCAGCCAGGACATTGATCTGGCGAAAATTTTTCAGCAGTCACGCGATCATGGCCTTGAGCACATTCCGGAGATCGCCGCCTCCTGGTCGCCCCGGCTCGGCCTTCCGGAGAAGCTGGTTTCCGAATACCTGACCGAAAACATTGACTACTCTCTCGATCGTGAGAACCTCGATGGGCTGCGCCTGTTTTACCGCTACTCCGCCGAGCTTAAGATTCTTCCCGAGGCCCCGGAACTCCGCTTTCTGGAGCAGTCGCGCGTGGCCACCAGGTCCTGAGGGCGAAGGTTGCAGCCCTCGCCGCCGACTGTCTGCCTGAATACGGCAATACAAAACTTACCGCCTGTTTCGGCGTCACTCCCTGAGTTCCCGCATCCAATACTACGTAATGCTGCCCAACGCGCTGTATCTGACATTGTGGGCCTGGCTGGAGCGGCTGGGGGGCGTCGGGCTGATTTTGCTGGGCCTGGCCGATAATTCCGTGGTCCCCATGCCCGGCAGCATGGACGCTCTTACCGTGATTCTCTCCGCCCACCAGAAAGGCTGGTGGTGGTATTACGCCTTCATGGCCACGGTTGGCGGTGTGGTCGGCGCGTATGCCACGTACGCCCTTGGCGCCCGGGGCGGCAGGGAAGCCCTGGAAAAGAAAATTCCCAGGCGCAAAGCGGAGAAGATTTTCAAGCGCTTCAACCAACGCGGGTTCTGGACTGTTTTCATTCCTGCCTTGCTGCCGCCCCCGGTGCCCTATTCGCCGTTCCTGCTGGCCGCGGGTGCGCTGAAATATTCGCGGCGCAAATTCTTCATCGCGGTCGGCGCCGGCCGGGCCATCCGTTACACTGCGCTCGCCTACCTGGGGCAGATGTACAGCGCGCAGATCTTTGGCTTCTTCCGCGAGTACTACAAGCCGCTGCGCTGGGTA
>DATIWA010000303.1:0-7625 GCA_035465515.1 Candidatus Limnocylindrales bacterium
ACGCAAGAACCCCCGTCTGGAGCATATCCCTGTGGTCGCAGTCACTGCCAATGCCATGCCCGGGGACCGGGAAAGAGTGCTGGCCGCCGGCTTCACCAGCTACATCTCCAAGCCTGTTGCCCTCGCCATTCTCCGCCAGGAAGTCAGCCGCCTGCTGGGTCCGGCCTGACCTTCTTTACAGCAGACCATACTTTTTCATCTTATAGCGCAGGGCATCGCGGCCAATCCGAAGCTGCCTCGCCGCCTTCGACTGGTTTCCGCCGGCTTCCGCCAGCGTTTGCGTCAAAAGATTCTTTTCGTGTTCCTCAAACGACATGTGCGAATTGCCGTCCGCCGCCGGGACGTGCAGTTCCCTGCCGTCAGAGAACGGTGGCGAAACGTCGCTTTCGGCAGGAGGCGCATGCTGCAGGTTCGCCGGCAGGTCTTGCACATCAATGATCTCTCCCATGGCCATCATGCATGCGTGCCCAATTACATTCTCCAACTCACGGATGTTGCCCGGCCACGCGTAGCGGTTCAACACGATTTGCGCCCGCTGCGTCACTCCCCGAACCGGCTTCCCATATTGATGAGAGAATTTTCCGATAAAATGACGGACCAGCAGCGGTAAATCTTCCATGCGCTCGCTCAGGGGCGGTACGTGAATTTCCACCATAGATAGCCGGTAGAACAGGTCCTCGCGAAACTGGCGGTCAGCAATGGACCGGCGCAGGTCCTTGTTGGTGGCGGCAATTAACCGAACGTCAACCTTGTGCGGCGTCAGCGAGCCCACACGCAGGACTTCCTGGTTTTGCAGCACCCTCAGCAGCTTGGCTTGCGTCGCCAGCGGCATGTCTCCAATTTCATCCAGGAAGAGCGTGCCTCCGTTGGCGAACTCAAACAGCCCCGGCTTGTCGCGGTCGGCGCCGGTAAACGCGCCCTTAACGTGTCCGAACAACTCGCTTTCAAACAAAGTTTCCACCACGGCCGAGCAATTCAGCACCACGAATTTTCCCGGCACCTGGCTCAGTTTGTGTAATGCCTGCGCGACCAGGTCCTTGCCGGTCCCGGTCTCGCCGGTAATGAGCGCGGCCCGGTAGTGAGGCGCTATGCGGCGCACCCGGGAAAAGACCTCCCACATTTGCGCGCTGCGGCCGACAATCCCTTCAAATTGGGCGGCATTCGCCAGATCATCATCAACCTTGAGGATCTCCTGCCGTCGCAATGCGCTTTCGACCAGCCTGCCCACGCGCTCGCGCAGCAAAGCAAGGGAGATTGGCTTGTTCAAATAGTCCGCCGCGCCCCGTCGTATGGCCTCAACCGCTGTTTCTGTTGTGTAGTGGGCCGTCATCAAAATGACGTCAATGGCGGGATCAAATTCAATGACGCGATCCAGCACGTCCAGGCCCGTCATGTTAGGCATGACCAGGTCGGTCATTACAATTTGCGGGCGATGGGTAAAGACGAGGTCCAGACCTTCTTCAGGATCGGCCGCTGAGTAGATCGCAACGCCGTCGCGGGCCAGTGCCGTTGAAACAAACTCCAGGCTTCGCGGGTTGTCGTCAATGATGACGATGGAAACGGGGCTGCGTGGCTGGGTCATCTCTGTCTGTGAATCATGGTAACAAAGCAAAGTACCACCGCTGCGATTCCGGGTTGAACGTGCTCCCGTCGCACTACTTCACCTCACCCTGTGCATGCGAGTTGCCAACTTGATCTACTGATTTTAAAGGGACTTTGAGCGCGCACCCTGCGTCAAAACACGCATTCCCGCTCACACCCTGCGTGTGATGGCGCAACCCCACCGGGCTTGGATGACTATCGCATTGAAAAATAACCCTCTACGCTTTGGCACGCGACTTGCTTTATGAGCTACCGGAAGCGCTGAAGGTTCAACCAGTTTAGGAGATCTGAACATGCAATTATCCAATCATGGCTACGAAAGCGAATTGAAGCCAGTCCGGGCCCTGAACCACCACAAGCTCCCGTTTTCCGGACTGACGGGAGAAGGCAAGGCCCGTTTCAACCAGATCTCCGCTGAGATGGAGTTCGTCCGCGGCAACACGCTCTTTCTTGAAGGCCAGCCTTCACAATGCGTTTACATCGTCCTCAGCGGCCGGATCAAACTGTCCGTCACCTCGCGCGAGGGCAAAACCATGATCATGCGAATTGCCGAAGCCGGCGACATACTTGGCCTCAGCGCCGCCATGAACAATGCCGATTACGAAGTAACGGCTGAGGCCTTCGAGTTCTCCCGGGTCAAGGTGCTCCGCTCGCGTGACTTTGTCGAATTTCTTCGCAAGTACCCCGATGCCGCCATGGAAGCCACGCAATGCGTACTGAAGGAGTACAAGTACATGTTCAAGGACGTCTGCCGCCTTGGTCTGCCCGCAACCGTGGCCGGCCGGCTGGCCAACCTGCTTCTCGATTGGCGGGAAAAGCGCTTTGAAGAGGGACACAGCGATTCACGCCTGGTCATGCCACTGACCCAGGAAGAAATCGCCGGAATGACCGGGACCTCCCGGGAAACAGTGAGCCGCGTGCTTCAGCAATTTCAACGGGAAAAACTTATCTCCATCAAAGGCGCTTCCTTGACCGTGCTGCGGCCGGAAGCCCTTGAACAATTGACGGTCTAAACTGGGGGCTACAACGCAAGTGCAGTGCTATAAGCCCTTCTCTTCCGGGGAAGGGCTTCTTTTTTATCAAACGCCCGCAAGCTTTCTAGTGTGGCGGACGATCATCAGGTCTTCATCCGTTCTTACAACCCGCACCGAACAGCGGCTGTTCGCGCTGCTGATAATCTCCGCATGAGCTGAATTCGCGGCGGAATCCAGTTGAATCCCGAGGAACTCAAGGCCTCGGCAAATTCCCGCGCGAATCTCAGCCGCGCGCTCCCCAATCCCGCCGGTAAACACCAGCATATCCAGTCCATTCAGCACTGCGGCATAGGCGCCGATGAATTTTCTTATCTGATAACAATACATATCCACGGCCTGCGCCGCATTCGCCTCCTGTGAACGAACTTCCAGCAGCGTCTTCATCTCGCTGGAAAGGCCCGATACTCCGAGCAATCCTGACTCGCGGTCACACAGGTCGGCGAGTTGTTCGGCCGTCCAGCCTTTGCGTAGCAGGAACAGAAGAACTCCGGGATCAAGATCTCCGCAGCGGGTACCCATCATAAAACCGCCGGTCGGCGTAAGCCCCATACTGGTGTCCATTGGAGCCCCGTCTTGGAGCGCCACCAGGCTTGCACCGTTTCCCAGATGCGCCAGGATGGCTCTGCGGCCGAGTTCCCTGCCCAGTCTTCCCGCCAGATATTCGTATGAGAGCCCATGGAATCCATAGCGCCTCACGCCTTTTTCCCAGAGTTCCCGCGGGAGAGCGAACCTTCGCGCCACCTCCGGCATGCGGCAATGGAAAGCGGTATCAAAGCACGCGACTTGGGGCAGTTCAGGGGATTGGCGGGCAACAGCATGGATCAGTGCAATCTGTTGTGGCAGGTGTAATGGTGCAAACGGGACCAGTTCCTCCAGTTTGGCGACCAGAACAGGATCAACCCGGCGTGGCGCCTGGAATTCCGGACCGCCATGCACGATTCGATGGCCAACCGCAACAGGCCGGGTCAGTCCCTGGTCACTGAGCGCCGCAAATACCGGCTGAATGGCGGCACCGTGATCGGGGAAGCGATTCGGCGCATCTCTGACAACTGTTCCGCCGGCGCGCAGCCAGAACCTGCCATCGGCGGCACGAATGCCCTCCGCCGCCCCGGCGAAAAGCTGTTTCTCTCCTCCTGCGGAGAGTTCATAGACAGCAAACTTCAGCGATGACGAACCGCCGTTCAGGCACAGGACACAATTCTCCATCTACCGGACCTGTCTCAAGCTTGCGCCCTCAGTTCTCATCCCAGCGCCAGTTTGCGACTTCAGGAAGGTCCTCACCGTGGGCCCTTATATAGATGCTGTGCTCTGCCAGTTTGCCTTGAAACGTCTGGATGGCCTGGTCTGAACCGGCCTTCAGGCGCGGTACACGGCGCAGGGCATCAATCGCCAGCTGATAGCGGTCCATGTTATTGAGCACCACCATATCAAAGGGAGTTGTGGTGGTCCCCTCTTCCTTGTAACCGCGGACGTGCATGTTATCGTGCCCGTGACGGCGATAGCAAAGCCGGTGAATCAGCCATGGGTAGCCGTGATAAGCAAAGATGATCGGCCGATTTGCAGTAAAAATTGCGTCAAAGTCCGCGTCATCCAGCCCGTGCGGGTGCTCGGATGCGGGCTGCAGCGTCATCAGGTCAACCACGTTCACCACTCTGATCTTGAGGTCGGGCACATGTTTTCGCAGCAGCCAGGTTGCGGCCAGTATCTCCTGCGTCGCCACGTCGCCGGCGCAAGCCATCACCACGTCAGGCTCGCCGTCACCGTCGTTGCTGGCCCACTTCCATACGCCGACGCCCGCCGAGCAATGCCTGATTGCTGCCTCCATGTCCAGGTATTGCAATTCCGGCTGCTTGCCGGCGTCGATCAGGTTCACGTAGTTTCGGCTGCGCAGACAATGATCGGTCACGGAAAGCAGGCAGTTGGCGTCAGGCGGCAGGTACACCCGTACGATTTGCGGCTTCTTGTTCAGCATGTGGTCCAGGAATCCGGGGTCCTGATGGCTGAAACCGTTATGGTCTTGCCGCCATACGTGCGAGGTCAGCAGATAATTCAATGACGCAATGGGCTTGCGCCAGGGAATATGGCGGCAGGCCTCCAGCCACTTGGCGTGCTGATTGAACATGGATGTGACGATGTGAATGAACGCTTCATACGAGGAAAAGAAACCGTGCCGGCCGGTTAGCAGATATCCTTCCAGCCAGCCCTCGCACATGTGTTCGCTGAGAACTTCCATGACTCTGCCGTCGTGCTTCACATGAACGTCAGTGGGCAGAATCTTCGCTTCCAGAATGCGGTCGGTGGCTTCAAAGACCGCGCTCAGCCGGTTGGAGTCCGTCTCATCCGGCCCCATTATGCGGAAGTTCCTGTTCTCCTGGTTGAGCTTGATCACGTCCCGCAGGAACCGGCCTAGGACCCGCGTGGATTCACCAAGCTCGGTTCCCGGCCTCGCGACGTCAACCGCATATTGCCGGAAGTCCGGCAGGTTCAAGTCCTTAAGCAGCAGGCCGCCGTTGGCACAAGGATTCATGCCCATGCGCCGGTTACCCTGGGGCGCCAGTTCGGCCAGTTCCCGGATGAATTTTCCGGAAGCGTCAAACAGTTCCTCAGGCTTGTAGCTGCGCATCCAGGATTCCAGGATTTTCAGATGCTCCGGCTTGCGGGCCAGATCGGTCACAGGTACCTGGTGCGAACGAAACGTTCCTTCCACCGGCTTTCCATCCACCACTTTCGGTCCCGTCCAGCCTTTTGGGCTGACCAGGATGATCATCGGCCATTGAGGGCGCTCGGTTGTGTGCTCCTGTCGAGCTCGGCGCTGGATCTCGCGAATCTCCGCCACCACGGCATCCATCGTCGCGGCCATGATCTGATGCATGACCTCGGGATCCTGGCCTTCCACGAAATAGGGCTTGTATCCGTAACCCACAAACAGGTCAATCAACTCCTGCCTGGGAATGCGCGCCAGCACCGTGGGACCGCCAATTTTGTATCCGTTCAGGTGGAGTACGGGCAGAACTGCGCCATCGTGCTCTGGATTGAGAAACTTGTTGGAGTGCCAGCTTCCGGCGCATGGCCCGGTTTCGGCCTCGCCATCGCCCACAACACAGCACACAAAAAGATCGGGATTATCGAAGGCGGCGCCATAGGCATGCAACAAGGAATATCCCAGTTCCCCGCCTTCATGAATGGAGCCCGGGGTGTCCGGTGAGGCATGGCTCGGGATCCCGCCCGGCCACGAGAATTGCATGAACAGCCGTTGCATACCCGCGACATCCTGCGTCACCTGGGGATAGAGCTGCGTGTAGGACCCTTCAAGATAGGTATTAGCGACGATTCCCGGCCCGCCATGCCCGGGCCCGGTGACGTAGATTGCGTTCAGATCATTTTTCCTGATCACCCGGTTCATGTGCGCGTAAATAAAATTCAGGCCGGGAGTAGTGCCCCAGTGTCCCAGCAGCCGCGGCTTCACATGTTCGATTTTCAGCGGTTCGCGCAACAGCGGGTTGTCGCGAAGATAAATCTGTCCAACGGAGAGATAATTTGCGGCTGACCAATAACGATTGATCTTGCTCAATTCATCCTGGCTCAGCGGCCCGGAAGGGTGGCCCGCTGCCTGTTTTTCTTCCTGAGCGAGTGTCTTAGGCATGACAGCTCCTTGTACATCCCTAGCTGTCATTCTACGCCGTCAGACTTTTACACCAGAGTCACGGCAGGTTTTTCTGCGGGTCTCCGGTTAGAGTTGCGCGCGCAAAAGCAAAGCCCTCTCCGCCCGGAGCGCTCCGGCGAAGAGGGCTTCTTTTCGGCTACGCTAAAGCAGCGCTCACCATCGCTTACACTGGCCGTTGCGGGTCCGCCTTCTCCTGTGCCTCTGATTTTTCGCTGCACAGCGCCCGTAGGGGCGCAACGTCAAAGTTTGTGCCGGCCTCCAGTTGCAGCATGCGGCCCTGGAAAGGCACCAGATACTCCTTCCATATCCCTCGGTCGTGGCAGGCAAAAACGATCCTCAATTGGGAATCAGCCCCGGTCGTCTCTTCTACGATTTGCATGCAATGATCCAGGTCGCGCAACAAACCGCTGTTGTGTTGTTCCGGGGCAAAATGGTCGCTGAAAACGTCCCGGGCCCTGAACTCCATCGCCGTGGCATCCCGTCTCGCATTGGGTCCCGGGGATGGATGGAAATAGAAAGTGACGGCATGTCCGGCCTCATCGCGGAATTTACTCAGGTCGTTCAATTCGTCCGTGGAGGGCCTATGCGCCATTGCACTTCCCGCCGTGTAAATCGAATTCGGCATGGCATCCATAAACTGCACTGATGCAAATTTAGCGAGAGCACCGAGCGGGCGCTGTGACGAAGATCACCTGATGCGTGTTGTCCCGATTTCACTCGCGCTTTTTCTAGTCGGTGTTGAACCGCAGGTGGGGTGTATAGCGCAATTCGACCCATCCCGTAACGTCGTTTTGCGCGTTTTGGCGCAACGCCGGTATCAGCCAGCGTTCGTATTGCACGAACGCATCCACCGATAGATTGGGTTTGACCTTCCAAAGCAGCCGCGTACTGCCATCGCTTTGCGTCCCGCCGCCTGGAAAGAATGCATTGCCCATTTTGAGCTGGCGATAACTGAACTGCAGCCTGGTAACGGCAGAGAAATAGTATGTGCTCCATCCCTGGTAGGAACGCGCATCGCGGCCAGTGGCATTCCCCAACAGAAGCCCTTTGTTGGTGTTGGAATCGTGATACTGGTTGTTGAAATAAAGGAATGTCGGTCCCTGATCGGTGGCCCCCAGCGACTGCGTTGAAGTCACCTCACCCCTTAAATCCAGCTTAGAAATTCCCGGCACGTGTGACAGATAGAGGCCCGGGTTGACAGCGGCGCGCCGCGGATTGGCCAGCGGCGAGGGGTCATCGTCGCTGTACATGTCGCTGTAGACGCTCAGCCATTTGCGCAGGCCCGGCACCCGGTAATTGAAATCAAAACCTGACTTGCGGTCTCC
>DATIWA010000304.1:0-8742 GCA_035465515.1 Candidatus Limnocylindrales bacterium
TCGGCGACCTTGGCCTGCAACTGCCGGAACTTGGCATTCAGCAGCTATTGTGAAGCGGGCTGCGGGTTTGTCGCCATGTTCCATTATAGCTTGAGGCCTTCAGCAGGCGTGAGCGTAACGGAGGCCCACCGCCGAAATCCCGGGCGCAGGGAAGGATCTTGCCGATCATCCGATGTTCCAGTGATCTAGCCCGGCCGCGCTCCGCCGCTGTGCTTCCCCGTCTCCAGGTCAACTTCAAAGGCGACTTCCTGATCACGCACGGCGTCCCACCCGAAACCCCGCAGCTTGCCATCGCGGGCCTCGATCACGCGAACACCCTCCCATGACAGGCGCTCCGTGGTCCATGCAATTCCTGCCGGCCCCAGCGCGGTGATGGACGTGAAGCCGACAAGCAGCACCAGCCCCTGCCGGGCCACAACAAGCAAATCCACCACTGGATTCTGCTCAATACGCATCCACTGCGCCGGATCGCTGGCCCGGACCACGTAGGCGTACCCGCCCGCCACAACGCAGAGAGAATCCGGATCAGGACACGAGCAGACGGCGTTCACCACCTGGTCTGAATTGAAACCCAGCGCAAAGAAGCCGTTCCATGCCGGGCCTTGCCGCGGCGTGACCCTTACATAAATGCCGGTGCGGTCGCCTTCTTCCAGTTCAGCAGGGAAGTGGTACAGCTTCTCTACCGGATGCGGCAGCGGCGCCGACTCCAGCACCCGGGCCTCATAATTGCGCGGAAATGTGAACTCAAATCGCATGTGCCGCCCGGATTTCCGGCCTGGCGCGGCCGGATTCCGCTATCGCCGTTTCTCCATCTCCGTCACAAACTCCCGCACGCGTTCCCGGACGCTCTTTACGTGCACAGGAAGTTCCAGGCGGCTGCCATCTTCAATCACCGGGATAAGGCGATCAAAATCCGGGCCGGAATGAGAGCCGATAAGCGCAATGCGCACCGGATGAAAAAGATCCTTGCCTTTGGCGCCGGTCTCGGCTTTGACCTCATTCATGATTTCCTTGAATCGCTCCGGGCGCAACGGCGATTCCGCTTCCGCTCGTTTCGCAAATGCCTGCACAACCACGGGCGTCTTCTCCGCCGCCAGCGTCTCCGCGTTGTCCGGCGCGGAAAGGGCGCGCGAGGCGCTGTAATGAAAAATAATTCCGGCGCGGTCCGGCAGTTGCTCAAGGCGGTCAACATAGGGAACCATCAGGTCCATCATCTTGTCCGCCCATCCGCTCACGTTTCCGTTCGCTGCGGCGGGGAGCAGACCGGCGCGCTGGAGGAACCCTCCGGCAAGCTGGTGAATGCGCTCCGGCGGGCTCTGCTTGATGTAGTGGCGGTTGAGCCAGTTCAGCTTTTCATTGTCGAAGATCGCCGGCGAGGGCGTCACGCGCTCCAGGGAGAATTCCTTGATCAGGTCTTCCCTGGGAAAGATCTCGCGGTCGCCGCCGCTCGGCGCCCAGCCCAGCAGCGCCAGATAATTCATCAGCGCTTCGGGCAGAATTCCCATCTCGCGGAAACTGGCCACGGAGGTCGCGCCGTGGCGTTTGGAAAGCCGTTCGCGGTCCGGGCCAAGAATGGTGGAAAGATGCGCAAACTCCGGCACGGGCAAGCCCAGCGCCTCATACACGGCCACCTGCTTTGGCGTGTTGGAAATGTGGTCATCGCCGCGAATGACGTGCGTGATTTTCATGTCCGCGTCGTCAATGACCACCACGTAGTTGTAAACCGGCATTCCGCTGGAGCGTACGATGATGGGATCGCTCACCACTTCGTTGGAAAATTCCACGTCACCGCGAACAATGTCGTGGAACTTGATAGGATGCTCCGGGATCTTCAGGCGGATCGCCGCCGGCTCTCCGGCCGCGCGCCGGCTCGCCACTTCCGCGGGATCAAGCCCGCGGCACTTGCCGGAATAGATCGGCTGCCGCTGCTCCGCCAGCGCCTGCTGTCGCTCTTTCTCCAGCTCTTCCGCCGTGCAGAAGCAGTAATAGGCTTTGCCCTCTTTGATCAGCCGCTCGGCGTAGCCGCGATACACATCCATTTTGTCGGACTGGCGGTAGGGCGGATAGGGACCGCCCACGTCCGGCCCTTCGTCCCAATCAAGTCCCAGCCATTGAAGGTCTTCGAGCAACTGGGTCTCGTAGCGCGCCTCGCTGCGCTCCAAGTCGGTGTCTTCTATCCGCAGGAGGAACGTGCCGCCGGTTTTCCGCGCGAACAGCCAGTTATAAAGCGCCGTGCGCACATTGCCGATGTGGAGCTGTCCGGTGGGCGAAGGAGCGAACCGGACGCGGACTTTACTGTCTTTAGCCATCAATTTGATGTTAGCAAAAACTCTCGCGCCTGAAGTCCGGTTGCAACGCTGCGGGACAGAGCCTCATCAGAATGCAGGTACCATTCCGGATTCCATGCCTTCAAACGCCATTGGCCCCCTTATCCTGTTTCTGGCTCTTTTGCTGACCTCCGCCCACCTGCTGGGCTGCCTTTTTGCCCGTATGCGCCAGCCGCGCGTGATCGGCGAAATCCTTGCCGGAATCATCCTCGGCCCTTTTGTTTTGGGCCGGCTGCCGTTATACACGCACCTGCTGCAACTGGACGTGGCCGCGGCGCCCAAAAAGGCCGCGCTCGACCTGCTTTACCAGCTCGGCCTGCTCCTGCTGATGTTTCTCTCCGGCGCCGAGACCAAAGCTCTCTTTCAGCGCCATGAACGCAGGCAGATTGCCTGGCTGGCCGGCGTGGGCACCGTGCTGCCGTTTTTCATCATGCTGGGCCTGGCCTCGCTGCTGCCGCTCGCCTGGTTCATGGGCGCAAAGTCCAGCCGCATCTCGCTGCTGCTGGTCATGAGCATTGCCGTTGCGGTCACCTCCATCCCGGTAATCTCGCGCATCTTTTTTGATCTCAAAATCCTGCATACGCGATTTGCCCGGCTGGTGCTCGGCGTGGCCGTTCTTGAGGACATAGGGTTGTGGGCCGTTCTCGCCGTGGCTACCGCCCTGGCTGAATCGTCTGTGTTGCCGGAAACCAGGATCGCCGTCCACATTGCCGTGACGCTGCTTTACTTTGCGCTCGGCCTTACTCTGGCGCCGCGCGTCATCAAGCGGATCTCCAAATCGCGATTCAATCTGCTCGCCAATAACTCCCCGGTCTGGTTCACTCTGCTGATTGCCTTCTCCTACGTGGCCGTGGCCGGATTGCTGGATGTGAACCTTGTGTTTGCCGCCTTCCTCGCCGGCTTTGCGGTGTCGCGCAAGCGACTGGGTGAAGCGCTTGAGACCATCTCACAATTTGCGTTTGCGCTGTTCATCCCGGTGTACTTCGCGCTGGTGGGCTACAGCCTGATTTTTAACAAGACGTTCTCTCTCCTCATGCTGCTGGCCTTTCTCGCCGGGGCTTGTGTGCTCAAGCTCATCGCGGTTGCGCTGGGGGCGCGCCTGGCAGGCTTCCGCGGCCTGGATGTGATGAACCTTGCCGTGGCCACCAACGCGCGCGGCGGACCGGGCATTGTTCTGGCCAGTGTGGCTTACGAGGCCGGCATTATCAGCGCGGCCTTTTATACAACCCTTGTTCTGGTAGCGGTGTTGACCTCGCAGGCGGCCGGAGCATGGCTGGAACTGGTCCTTCGTCGCGGCTGGCCGCTGCTTTCCGGGGACGAGATCACGGAACCGCCGGTGGCCGCCCCGGAAACTCCGGAGCGTTCGGCGGCATGAATATGTGTCTCTGAGGGCGACAACGCGGGATTCTTAAGCTCAGCCCGCTCGATCTGAAAGAGACTGCTCGTCCGCCTCGGCGTTCCAGAAAGACGGCCGTTGCCGCTCACGCGTGCGGCCTCTTAGCAGGGTTCCCGTGATCCTGTCATGCCAGCCAAGCTGGTCTTCATCCACCAGGGCCCACGCGTAACCCAGGCCCAGCGAGACCGCCGACAGGGTGCTGGCGAAGGCGCGCAATCTTCTGCGCGAACCCGGAACGCTCTTGTCGTCAAAGGTGCGGACCTCAAGCCCGGCGATTTGCATTCCGGGAGTGCCGCATCCGTGCACCAGGAAAATGTACTGGTAGAGCATCCAGAGCGTACAGCCAACGGCGCCCCCAGACAGCATGGCCACGCGAGAGTGTGGTTCAGCTTCGGCCATACGGGTAAACGCCAGGTTGAACATCTCCGCCGACGCCACCACGATGACCGCGTCCACCACGCCGCCAAAGATCCGCTGGCCCAGGGGAGCGGGTCTGGGAACTGATTCCGCCGCGTCGTCCAGGCTGGAGTGGTGCGTGGACTCCAGGCGTATATCTTCAAAGCTTGGCAGCAATTCCATCTGTTCGGCCGGCCGTGATGGCTCTCTTGGCTCCGCGACCTCCACAATGCGCGGCGCCTCCGGCAACTCATCTTCCAGCGCCGGCCCGATTTCAGGTGCCGGCAGTTCCCCTTGGTTCGAATCCGGCCGCAACACGCGCGGGAACTCGATGATCTTTGGCGGCTCCGGCCAGGACGGTTGTTCTGCTTGTGACGTTGTGAATTCCGCTTCCCGGGCGATGCGCCAGTCATCTTCGCGCCGCGGCATTCGCGACGGGGCATCGTATCGTTCGCCGATGATCGGTTCCGGCGCGCGAACGGACGGGTCATCCGCAGGGAAATCGAATGCCATGCTTTCGTCTGAACTGGAATGCCGGTGCCGCCGGGCGCGATGCTGCTGGAGCCGGGAAATCACTTCATTGCGCCATTGCCGGCCGCCTGCCTGCGCAATGGCTTCTTCGGCCAGGCCCTCTGCGGCATGAATGGGACTGCGTTGCAGAATTTCCGCATCGACGAGGAGGGCCGTGTTCCGCCGGCTGTGGATACAGGGGTGGGTGCTGCCGCACACGGAGCAGGTCATGGGACGGATTGTGAGATTCGCCGGAGCAGGGAACCTGTCGCGGGATCTGGCTTTGCTTTTCCAAAACGGGGCGTGTTACCTTGCCCAGTCTGGTCCTCTACGGCATGCGTTCCCAACTTAAGTTTGTTATCACAACGGGTTTGCTTTGTCATCTGTTTCTGGCCGCACCGTTAGTGACAAGCCAGGCGCTCCCGGCGCAGCAGGCGCCGCCCGCCGCGGAGCAGGGCGGGAACTGTCATTTGCTGCTCACGCGCCAGCCGCAAACCGGCGGCGCCGCGCCGGGTGAGAAGAAAGCCCCCAAAATCAGCATCAGTGAAGCCCAGCCGGTGGACATTCGTGCCGGACAATGCGAAAAGAACGGGGACCTCTATACTCTGCGCGGCAATGTTGAGATCAAATTCGGCGACTACACCTTCCATGGCGAAACGGTCACCTACGATGCCGAATCAGGCGATGTAACCAGCACCGGAAATTCCTCGTTCGACGGCGGCATGCGCGACATTCACATTACCGCCAGCCACGCAACGTACAACATCCGCACCCGGACCGGGAAGTTTTACGATGTGGCCGGGACCACCGGTACGCGATTCCAGGGCAGGAACGTCGCCCTCACTTCCTCCAACCCGATCGCTTTCACCGGCAGGATCGTGGAGCAGACCGGGCCGGAGGAATACGAGCTTCAGGACGGCTCGGTGACTTCGTGCGAGCTGCCGCACCCCAAATGGACCTTTAATGCCTCCCGCATCACCTTGCGGGTTGGTGTCGCGGCCAGGGTTTACAACAGCACGTTCCGGCTTAAAGGGGTCCCGGTTTTTTATCTCCCTTATGTTTCCCCTCCGGTGGAACGGCTTGGACGACAAAGCGGATTCCTGATCCCCAACTTCGGCTCGTCGCGCGGCACCACCAGCAAGGGAACAATCCTGGGCGACCAGTTTTACTGGGCCATCAACCGCAGCATGGATGCCACGCTCGGCGGGGAATACTTTTCCAGGCGCGGATGGTCATTGCGGGAGAGCTTCCGCGCCAAGCCCAGTGACAACTCCTATCTGAACTTCAATTACTTTCAGGTGCTGGACCGGGGCATCGTTCAGAATGTGCCGGTGCCCGGAGACCCCACGGGCCAGACCGTGCGTCAGAAGGTGAATCAGGGCGGGGAAGACATAAAACTCACCGCCGAAAGCAATTTCGCCAACGGGGTCCGCGGCGTGGCTTCCATTGACTATCTCAGCTCGTTCCTCTTTCGCCTGGTGTTTACGGAAAACTTTTCCCAGGCGGTGGATTCGGAAGTCAGGTCAGTGGCTTTTCTCTCCAAGAGCACGCACGGGTTTTCCTTCAACGCCTACGGTTCCCGCTACCAGAACTTCCAGAGCACCAGTAAGAGTGACGTGATTACCATCCTGCACACGCCCGCCGTGGAACTCTCAGCCGTGGAACAGAGGGTCCTGAAGTCGCCGTTCTACTGGTCGTATGACGTGGATGCGGAAGGGCTGCGGCGCACGGAACCAACCTTTGTGACTCCGGGCCTGGTGGGACGGTTTGATATTGATCCCGTGATCTCGCTCCCGCTGGTCCACCATGGCTGGACCTTGCAGCCGGAAGTGGAGCTGCGCAACACGGTTTACACCCAGCGGCAGGTCTTGCAGGTCCTGCCCGGCAATTCCACGGCGCAGAACGTTCCCACACATGATCTTCTGAACCGGCGCACCATTGAGGGCCGGATTGAGTTTCGTCCCCCGGCGCTGGCCAGGGTGTTCGACAAGGAGTTTCTCGGCCGCAAATGGAAGCATACGATCGAGCCCCGGGTGCTGTATCGCTACACCAACGGGGTGGAGCGGTTTTCTTCCATCATCCACTTCGATCTCCGTGACATCCTCAGCAATACCAATGAAGTTGAATACGGCCTGATGCAGCGCCTGTACCTGAAGCACGCCGGCAATGACTGTGCGCAGCAGCCGGCCGCTGCGCAAAACCAGCAGGGTGGGACGCCGGCGGCGGAATCCTCATGCACGCCCGCGGGCGGCGACGAATTCCTGAGCTGGGAGGTCAAGCAAAAGTACTTTCTCGATCCCAACTTTGGCGGCGCCATCCTGAACGGCCGAAGAAACGTGCTGGCCAGTACGGTGGATTTCACAGGGATCGCGTTCCTTACCGACCCCCGCCACTTCGCTCCCATTGTTTCCCGGCTGCGCATGCGCACCAGCAGCAACAGCGACCTGGAATGGCAGCTCGATTATGACACCAAGAAGGGACGCATCAATTCCAGCACCTTCTACTCCACCCTCCATTTCGGCAATTTTCTGGTGCAGGCAAGCCACGCTTTCATGCAGGACCCGGGAGAGATCGTCACCGTGCTGACGCCATCCGGCTCCGTGACCCTGCCACCGTGCAAGCGCGGCCAGTTCAACAGCCCCACACAGTGTGTACCGCCGGTCTTTAACCAGCTGCGGGCGCTGATCGGCTATGGCAGCCCCAGCAAACGCGGCTGGAGCGCCGCGGTAAATGCCGGCGTAGACTCGGAATTCAACCTGGTGCAATATTCGGCGGCGCAAACCGGCTATAACTGGGACTGCTGCGGGGTGAATTTTGAGTACCGCCGCTTCTCTCTGGGCCAGGTCCGTAATGAAAACCAGTACCGCTTTTCATTCACCCTGGCCAACATCGGTTCCTTCGGCAATCTGAAGCGGCAAACCAGGCTGTTTTAGCCGCCTTGCCACCACCTTCCATGCAGTAAATGGGCCAGGCTGTCCGGTGGCCTTGCCGTTCCTTGCCTCGGATGCCGGGCCCTGTGTTCCTGAGCCTCCCCAGTGGTTACAATAGTGAAGATGGTCAACGCCAAGCAGCAGCGCATGGAAGAGCTGATTTCGGCCATGGGCCGCACCCTGGTGGCCTACTCGGGAGGAGTGGATTCGGCCTATCTGGCCTGGGCAGCGCATCGGGTGCTGGGGAGCGACATGCTGGCGGTGATTGCCGATTCGCCAAGCCTGGCACGCACTCATTTGCAGGACGCCATCGCTTTTGCGCAGGAGCAGGCCATCCCCCTCAAAGTCATCCAGACCAGCGAAATGGAACGCCCGGAATACGTGCGCAATGACGCGCGGCGCTGCTTCCATTGCAAGGACGAGCTGTTTCAGGTGATGGAGCAGTACGCGGCGCAGAATGGCTTCTCCTCCATTGCGTATGGCGTGAATGTGGACGATCAGAGTGATTTCCGGCCCGGACAGGCCGCCGCGAAGCAGCACCGGGTTGCCGCCCCGCTGCTGGAGGCCGGTCTTACCAAGGCTGAGATTCGCCAGCTTGCGCGGGACGCCGGACTGCGCGTCTGGGACAAACCCGCTTCCGCCTGCCTCTCATCCCGCGTTGAATACGGCCGCCCGGTCACCCGCGAGGCCCTGGCCGCTGTGGAGCACGGTGAAGACGCTCTGCGGGCCCTGGGGTTCCGTCAATTCCGGGTCCGCCATCATGGCGAGATCGTGCGTCTTGAAATCGCCCGGGATGAGCTGCCCCGCGCCCTCAACCTGGAAATGTTCAACGAATTGACGCGGACCTTCAAGGCTCTGGGGTTCACGTTTGTTACCATTGATACGGAAGGGTTCCGCTCCGGGTCCATGAACTCCTCCCTGGTGGCCCAGCCGCTGGTAAAGCTTCTTACCTAGGGCACTTAGGCACTCCCCCATGAGATAATTTCACATAGTATTCTGCTCAAAAAAGGTGGTTTCCTTTGGCAAGATTCGCCCGCGTTTCCCTCAGCATTTCCCTGTTTCTCGTATTGATCGGCGCCGGCTGTAAGGCCCAGGGCTCCGGCGCAAACGGTTCGGCTGCCGCCGCCAGCTCCGGGTCCGGACTGCCCGCGGAAGTGGTGCGCCGTATCGAGAGTGAGGTCCG
>DATIWA010000305.1:0-4725 GCA_035465515.1 Candidatus Limnocylindrales bacterium
CTATGGGCTATTCACGTTGTTGAACGCCGCTGCAGGTTCCCAACAGCAGCCGATCGTAAACACGGAGGATGTCAGGCAGGTGTGCGCCGCCTCGTCAAGGGAGTTGTTTCAGCACTATGTTAATGCCCGGCGGCTGCCTGCTGCGTCATTGCCGTTCTTCGCAGGCCGCTGCATTCGCTACACCGCGGCTCGACTGGTCATGGCGGTTCTTGAATACCTGTATTCCAGCCCCGCATCGGCGCAAGTGACAGACATGATGCTGCAAACGGCTGTAAGTTTTCTTCAGTATCCGCAGCAGACAGCAGTGAATCTGCTCGGAACGGCGGCGGTTTGAATATGGACCACATTTTTCACGCCCAGCTCGCCAATGTCTTCGAACACCTCAGCATTGAGAGTGAGGGTGCGTTTTCGCTTGCGGGCCGGCGCTTCCAGGTTACGCCGAATCTCAACGGATCCCAGTTCCTGCCCCATCCCATGCCGGCGGACCCTCTGGTGCGCGACCTGCAAGCCGTGTTGTATGCCTATTGCTATTCCCGTCCGTTTAAGGGCGCTCCGCTGCCGCAACTGGACCCGTTACCTGCCTTCGATCATGCCTTTGTTGCGCATCTCTCGGGCGCAAACAGGAGTCGAGAGACGTGGAACCAGGGCTGGGCAATTTATCTCAGCATGGCCGACGGACGGGTGTTCGCGCGCAAAGGCGATTGCCAGCACATGGCGTCCGCCGGCGATTTCGTGGTTTCCAGCGATCCACATGCGCTGCTCCAGGCGGGAACAACCATCAGCCTGCTGCAAAGGCGGGAATCGATTGCGGCACAACCCGGCTTTTACTTCGCCTATGGTGAAGCTCCCAATGACGTCTGGGATGATTACACGCTGGTCCGCTTCTATTTCCACGTGGAGAGCGCCGGGGCCGCGCAGCTGCTCGAACAAATTACCAGCATGTTGAACGTCTACGATGTGCCGTTTCAATATAAGACACTGAACGCGCCGGCCGCCTATGACCGCACTGATGCCGCCGTCCTCTACCTTGCGCGGCGCTATTACGAAGTGGTGGCGCGCCTGCTGTTTGAGCGCGAGGCGCTGCTGGGAAAGCTTCTCCGGGCCGAAACCCCGCTGTTTACGCGCCAGCTCATGAACGGGATCGGAGTGGCCGACGATCCAGGAAATGGAGAAAGCTTCGGCATGAATCGCTGCAGGCTCGTCGCCGAAGGCCTTGCGGACGCGTTCAGGTTGCGGGCCGGCAGCATTGAAGACAGGATGAATATGGTCCAGTCGCGATACGCGCTCAACCGGCTCAGCCTGAGTTTTCCGCATCTGGGCGCCGGCCTGGTGGACTATCCGGTGATCGCCTCATCCCAGGAGGCGGCTTGAATAACCAGGCCTTTCTCGACACAGCACATCGCATTGGTCGAAGCCTCTGCCGGGATGCCATCTGGTCAGGGCCGGTCTGCAACTGGCTCGGATGGGCAGCGCGCCATGTTGGCACGCAGTTGGTGATCGGGAAAGGATCACAGAACGCCGCGTTTGGCCAGGGAACGGCCGGTATCGCTCTTTTTCTGGCGAGGCTGCATTCCATCACCGCGGACCCGCTGATCAAGATCACGGGTCTGGGCGCGCTGCAACACGCGATCCACAATGCGGACACCCGCAACTTTGATTTCTTTACCGGATGCACGGGAACTCTGTATGCAGCCGTTGAACTTGACGCCCTTCTCCATGCCGGCGAGTTCAGGACTCACGCATGCCAGGGGCTTAAGCGCGCAATGGACGCCGGCACGGCAGCCGGGGACGGCATGCCGGCTCGCCTTGCCGGCAGCATACTTGCATTGATTGCGATCCACCGGCGCCATCAATTCAAGTGCGCCCTTGAGTTCGCGGCGCAACTGGGCGAGGCGCTTGCCTCAACCGTCACGGCTCGAAAGCAGCACACTGAAGCGGCGCAGGCGGCAATGGAAGGGAGCGCGCTCCTGGAGCTGGCGGCCGAGACCGGCCATGGTGACTTCAGGCCGGCAGGTGAACAGGCCCTGGACTCGGTCCGGCGTACCGGGCAGGAGAAGGCATTCTGGCCATCAGACCACCTTCCCGGCTTCCCCGAACTTTACACGCAGACGATGCCGCTCTCCTTTCTGCACGCGCAAGCCGGCCGGGCGGCCGGGCTTGCCCCGGGTCATGCTGATGCCTTGCAGTATGCGCTTACCGTGGCCGAAGCGACTACAACCTCGCTTACACGCCCGCTGCTTCCCGGCGATGGAGGATACTGTCTGGCGCACGGCGTCGCGGGTAAAGCTGAAGTGCTTGCGCTGGCTGCGAACCACGGGCAGCGCAAGCAGCTCAGCGACACTGCCGTGGCTGCGGCACAGACCGGGATAATCCATTTTGCAGAAAAGAAAATGCCGTGGCCTTGCGCGATACCGGCAAATGGAGAATCGCCAAACCTCATGTTTGGCCTGGCAGGAATTGGATATTTCTACCTGCGACTGTACGATCCTGCCGGCATCCCTTCCCTGCTGGTCTAATATCAGACCGCCATCGCCTGGGCCAGTGGCGCATGCGCTGCACTGGAGAGCCAGATCATGTATTCCTGTTCTTCTATCGTGAGAGGCCTTTGCTCCATGGCGTGAACCAGTTCCCTGACCTCCTCAGGTTTTGTGGGCGAACAAAGTATCCCATCCACAGCGGGATGTGAGAGCACAAACCGATAATAGTCGCAGCTTTGCGGCATCCATGCGGTTGGCGGCAGACCCATTTGCCGGAACTGCCGCTCCGGGACCTGGAACATCATGCTCTTGAAATTGAACATCGGCGCGGACGACTGTGGCTGAAGATAAGGAAAGAGATCAGCGCGGGCCCCGGGATGCGCGGTGTTGTAGCGAATCAGGTTGAAGTCCAGCAGCGAGTACAAGTCGGAAGCCAGCGCATATTTCCGTTGATGAAAACTTGCGCCAATAGCGCGTGCACCAAGGTGGCCCCTGGCCCTGGCCTGCTGAAGCGCGGTTACCCTGGCAAAACTGGAATCGCTGGCCACCGCACCGGCAATCATCACGTCCACGCGTTGAAGCCCGGGCACGTCATTGATGACTTCGTGAAATTGAAGCGCCGAAAACAACGGATCATCGAGATAGGAAACCACCGCAACCACGATTTCGTCGCGCCGCGAAGGGCTGTCGTGCACCAGCCTGGCGATCCCGCGGCGGGTTTGTTCATAGATGGGCCAGTGCAGGTCGGCGGAAATAAAAAAGAAGTTGATGCCCAGTTCGTAGGCTTGAACAATGGTTTCAGGAGAGTCGGTAATCCCGATGCAGAACGGACTCACAAACAGGCCGGTGTTGCCCAGCTGTAGTCGATCTGAAGCCTGCGGCAGCTTGAAACGTAATCTGGCCCTCATTACAAGCACAGCATTATAAATCAGAAGTGTGCCGCATCCGCGCTCAGAACGCCAAAATGGTGGACCTCAGCCGGCCGGCTTTGGCCCACGCTGCCGCGATCCCGTGCCGGTCAAGCCGGCCCAGGCGATATCCGGTACTGTTGAGTCGCAATTCAAGCAGTCGAATCTGTAAGCTCGTCGGGATCCCCGGAAGACCAGTAGTATTATGGGACATTGAAGTGAGCGGCGCCTTGCGGCATCTGGTCTCAGGCTGTGATGAAGTAGAAGCAGCAGCCCAGGACAGGAGGGTTGACAGATTGGCTTTTTGCACCACGCGGCCAGGTCCTCTTCTCCCCGCTGTGGTCCAGGTGTGGCATATCGCCTTGGCCAGGGACCGGCTTGACCCCTATCTTCGGTTGTTGTCCAGCGAGGAAAAGGAGCGCGGCAGCAGGTTCTACTTCCAGCAGGACATGCGCCGGTTTACCATTGCCCGCGCCACCACCAGGATCATTCTCGCCCACTACCTCGCTGTTCAACCGGAGGAAATTGTTTTCGCATATGGGCCGCAGGGCAAGCCTGAGCTTGCTGCTGATTTTGTCACTTCAGGTCTGCGGTTCAATCTGTCGCACTCGCGCGATCGCGCCACTCTGGCGGTAACGCTTCACTCGGCCATTGGCGTGGACCTGGAATACATTGATCACGATTTCGCATCCGAGGAGATCGCGACCTCATTCTTCTCTCCCGCAGAAGTAGACAGGCTGCGCAGCCTTCCGGCCGCGCTGCGACCCGCAGCCTTCTTCGCCTGCTGGACGCGAAAGGAGGCATACATCAAAGCTGTGGGCGCGGGTCTTTCTGTGCCCCTTCACAGTTTCGATGTTGCCTTCGGCCCAGGCCTTCCAGCTGCCCTGTTGAGAATCGACGGATGTGCAGATTCAGAACTTTCGCGCTGGAGCATGTATGACCTGGCTGCGCCTCAAGGGTATTCTGCGGCCCTGGTTGTGGAAGGACGAAGCCACATGGTGGAAGAACGCGAGTGGCACAGTGATTGAGGTAATGCGGAATGGATGGCGCTCCACAGGAAGCTTACGGTCGGGTGAAGCAGCCGGCACGGTCGGTGGGCTTGATGTTGCGCTTGAAGCTGAGGAGTGTTGCGGGGCTCGTCGGCGAATCAGAATTCCATGTCTTCGCAGGATGATCCGGGCGACCAGGCAGCCTCTTGCAGATCCTTTTCAATCATGGCAGCGTTCCCCGATTGGCGCGATGCGAGGACGATCCCGGCTGATAAGGCCGCCTTTGTTACAGTCGGATACTTGATGAGGTCCTCTCGTTCCATGGCGGTCCCGAGGATCCTGCGCAACAGC
>DATIWA010000306.1:0-2779 GCA_035465515.1 Candidatus Limnocylindrales bacterium
TCGCGGGCGATGAAATCTTTAACTCCGGCCTCCACGGCGTCGAGCCGCTGGTTGATCTCGGCCACGTTGATCGAGGGCCGCAGCATCCAGGCCCGCAGCAGACGCTTGCCCATGGGCGTAAGCGTCGAGTCAATCGCGCGGAACAGGGTCACCTCGTTTCCGGTGTTGGCGAACAGCGGTTCGACAAGCTCAAGGTTGCGCACCGTGACCGCGTCCAGCACCAGGTATTCCTGGCGGTCGTAAAACCCAATGCGGTCCACGTGCTGGAGCGTGCCTTTTTGTGTGGAGCGCACATAATGCAGGATCGCGCCTGCCGCCGTGGCCGCTGCCGGCTTGCCTTGCAGCCCAAAGCCTTCCAGAGACAGCACGCCAAACTGGTTCTCCACCAGCGGCACGGCATAATCGGCCGAGAACACCCAGTCCTCGAGCGGCGTCTCAGTGAAACGCGCGCGGTCGCCGGCTTGCTGTAGCGCTGATTGCGATGTCTCGCCCTGGAGTGCAGACTGGGCCGCGCCGTCGGTGGGCGCGCGGTCGAACAGGGGCAGTCCGATGGGATACAGGACTTCACGCGGCCGCAACTGTTGCAGTTCTTCCACAATGCGCCGCTCCGCGTCCGGTCCGCGAAATTCCGTGGTGCGGAACTCGCCGGTGGAAAGGTCGAGGGCCGCCAGCCCCACGGCCCCGGAAGCCCGCGCCAGCGCCGCGAGAAAGTTGTTATCTTCGGCGCCCACGCTGGAATCAATCGCCGTGCCCGGCGTCAGCACGCGCGTGACCTCGCGGCGGACCAGTTTTTTGGCCAGACGCGGATCTTCCATCTGCTCACAGATGGCCACTTTGAATCCCTTACGCAAAAGTTTGGAGAGATAATTTTCCGCCGAGTGATAAGGCACGCCGCACATGGGAATGGCCTGGTCTTTCTCCTTGTTGCGTGAGGTGAGCGTGATCTGCAGTTCCCGCGCCGCCACTACCGCGTCCTCGAAGAAAAGCTCGTAGAAATCACCCAGGCGGAAGAAGAGCAGGGCGTTGGGATGCTGCTTCTTTATGGCGGTATATTGCCGCATCAGCGGAGTCGAGGGCTCGGTCATTGGGAACTGCTCAAAAATTAGTGCAGCGCTGATTGCGCGATCAGCGGATATTGGCTGGTCAGGGGATTATATAGCAGCCGGTCACCTGAGCATCCTGGGCAGCACCGGCCCCAGCAGGGCCAGGAAGAGCACATACGCCGCCGCAAACGGCCCGAGTTGCGGTTCTACCGCCGCGCCCAGTCCGGCAATCACGATGGAAAACTCTCCGCGCGGAACCAGGGCCACGCCGGCCCGCAGACTTCCCCTGGCATTGGCCCCTTTGCGCCTGGCGGCCCAATAGCCGGTCAAGATCTTTGTCGCAGCGGAAACCAGAGCAAGCACGATGGCCGGAACCAGGAACCGCGGCAACGTTCCCGGATCGATCTCCATCCCGAAAAAGAAAAAGAAGGTCGCGGCAAAGAGGTCACGCAGCGGCGCCACCAGCCTTCTCGCCTTCTCGGCAATCGGCCCGGAAAGAGCAATGCCCACAAGGAACGCCCCGATCGCCGCCGAAACATTCAGCTTCTGGGCCAGACCCGCCACCAGAAGCACCAGGCCGAAGGTGGTGAGGATAATGATTTCGTCCGACTCGTGCGCAAAGAACCTGCTTGCCTGCTTGCCCCAGCGAAGCGCCATCAGAAGAATCACGACGACGGTGGCAATCGCCACCGCGACCGCCACGACCATCTTCTGCGGGCTGCCTCCGGCCAGGAACACGGCAACAATCGGCAGATAAACCGCCATGGCCAGGTCTTCCATGACCAGAATGGAAATAACCGCCGGCGTCTCCTGATTCTTGAGCCAGCGCAGTTCTCCCAGCACCTTGGCCACCACTCCCGAAGATGAGATGAAGGTTATGCCGCCCAGCAGAACCGCGCTCAGAGGCGGCCATCCCAGCAAGAAACCGGCAAGCAGGCCCGGGGTAAAGTTCAGAACAAAATCCACCAGGCCGGCGGGCAGCCCGCCGCGCAGGTTGGCCCTGAGTTCCTCACCCGTGTATTCCAGTCCCAGCATGAACAGCAGCAGGAGTACGCCGATTTCAGCGCCGGTATGGATGAAGTGCTGGCTGACATTGAGCGGTTCCAGACCGCCGTTGCCGAAAGCCAGCCCGGCGAGGAGATAAAGCGGTATGGCGGAAAAGCCTACGCGATTGGCGAGCCGCGCCAGCACGGCCATGCCGACAATGGCCGCGCCCAGCTCGAGAAAGATCTGCGACGCGTCGTGGACGTGTGGGGCCATGAAGAAGATTCAGGATAGCAGGGGCCGCTCCAGTTGACCGCGCTCCCCTTGCTCTGTTTTCCTAGAAAGAACATGCAACTGCGTAAGGACCCCATTACGCGTTCCTGGGTGATCGTTGGCGACGATGCGGAAAAGCCGCCGCAGCCCTCCTATTGTCCGTTCTGTCCGGGATCGCCGAATGCTCCGCAGGTGATCACCACGCTGCCCTCGAGCGAACCCGGGGTGGGGCCGGTTTCCGCCATGGTGCATCCTTCGCCCCTGTATCGCATTGAAGGCGAGCCGCACCGCCATGCCGAAGGCATCTACGACGCCATGAATACCGTCGGCGCGCATGAAGTGCTGGTGCAGAGCATTCGCCACGATATTGAGTTGTGGCAGTCCTCTGACGCGGAGATCTCCCAGTTCCTGCTGCTGGCCGCGCAGCGGATCCAGGACCTGAAACACGACACCCGCTTCAAGTACGTGACCATGTTCAA
>DATIWA010000307.1:0-4878 GCA_035465515.1 Candidatus Limnocylindrales bacterium
CGCTGGGTGACGCCGCATGACCCGTCAGTGCTGCAACTGATTTCGCGGGCGGAACGGCTGGTCCCGGGAGGCAGGCTGCGCGGCTACAACAAGGCCCCGGGACGCGACCTGGAAAACCAGGTGCTGGCACAGGCTGAAGCCGTGTTCCAGGCCCTGAAGCAGTCACGCGTGAGCTACGTGAGCAGCATCTACACGTTCGGCAATTACCCCGGTGAAACCCAACGCATCCGCCTGCCGCGCGAGACCCTGGGGCTGAGGAACGCCAACTGCATTGACGGGAGCGTGGTGTTTGCTTCCGCCATGGAAAATCTGGGCATGCAACCGGTGATCGTGATTGTTCCCGGGCATGCTTTTACGGGCGTGCGCCTGGGGCCGAATTCGCAAAGCGTGCTGTACCTGGACCTGACGGTGCTGCCGCAGGGCACGTTCAGGGCTGCTGTGCGGCGGGCGCGCAGTTGGTTGAAGAAAACGCCGCAGGACCAGGTGCTCACGGTGGACGTGGGCGCTGCGCGCTCGCTGGGGATCTATCCCATGCCCGGCACCGGGCCGGCCCGGCAGCTCCTGACCTCAGCCCATCTGTGATCCTCTGGAAGGAAAAACTATACCCAATTGCCCCATCGCGGGGCCGAGGCCCGGAAGATAGCGGAACGTGAAGGGACCCAGGAAGGGAGCCGGCGAAAGCGGGAAACGGCTTCGAGGGCGCGCGCCCGCTGGTGGCGATCAAAGGCGCGCACATACTGGCGGATGATCTGCGGCATGGTGAGCCGCAAAGCGGCGGAGAAATTCTGCTCAGCCATGGCGTGCTGCTCCTCCGTCGATTGCAGCAGCCGGATCATTTCATTCGCCAGCGCTTCCTTGTTGCCAATGGGATAGAACTTGATGGCCAGACCTTCGCTCTGGGCCATCTCGCGAAAATCGGGAATGTCAGAGCAAATGATGGGCACTCCATGCTGGGCAGCCAGATGGGCAACGCCGCTGGCGCCCGTGGCCGAGGTGTACGGCATGACCATGAATGAGGCGGCGCCGAAAATTTCAGGGATGTCCTCCTCCTCAACGTAGCCGGTAAATTCTATGTTGGGGTGGTGGCCGTGCCTTCCCTGCAGCGATTCGATATAGCCCGGCGAATTCCCGTTGTTCATTCCTGCAATCACCAGCCGGGCATTGGGGACCGCTCTCACCACCTTCTCTTCAAAAGCCTCAATCAGCATTTCACATCGCTTATACGTGCCCCATTTACCAAAGGCCAGAATGCGATGCTCCGGGTTCCCGCGCCGCGCGAAGTCGGGATATACGGGGCGCGCACCCAGGATGCCATGGGCGCGGAAGTGTATGTTCTCCCCGCGATATTTTTCAATCAGGGTCTCACGATAGGCAGGCAGCAACACGGAAACGGAGTTGGCCATGAGGATCATGCGCGTGGCCACGTTGCCGGCGGCCTTGAAAAGCATCTTGTGGCGTACTCCGGCATCCTCCAGATCAATATGGTCCATGAGGTGATGAAGGGTGACGTGGGTGTAAAAGCCGGCCATGCGCGTGACGGCAGGCAATGTGAGGCCGGAGAACGCCGCCAGAGGATTTTCCTTGTTGCCGAAGCTGGAAAAGACAAGGTTGAACCACACCACGTCGGGCCGGATTTCGCGGATGTTCCTGAGCAGCCTGCCGTGGTTGCTGAGCCGGTTCACCGCCCAGCAGCGTTCGACATTAAACTCCACAAGCTCGAGGCAATCGTGGGGAAGCTCATCCCCAAGTACCGTAAGGCTGACCAGGGGGTCCGTCTGGAGTTCGCGCGCAACGTGATAGCCGTACTCGTTCAGTACCACTTTGCTGGGCGGAAAAGCGCTGACAAGGCAAATCTTCATGGACCCCGGTTTCCTAAAACAATGAAATCTGCACTACGGGGCGGAAGAAGTTGGACTTCGAGCCGCCGGTAAAGCCGTAAAACGACTGCTGCTGCATGCCCACGGAGAAGCGCAGCGGATAATCAACCGAAAGCCTGCCCGACCCGTCATCAAAGCCGCGGCGAAGCGGCTTGACGTAGGAAAGGAGGAACCCGCTCTCCACGTTGTCGTACAGATGGAACCCCTGCCCGCGCGTGAGGTCGGCGGCGGCGCTGAAGCTCCAGCGGTCGTTGAATTTGTACTCCAGGCGGGCGCCGGGGAGCAGCGCTTGCGCGGTGGCAAACTCCAGGTCCTGCACGCGCCAGGAGCGGATGTACCTGGCGAGCCCTGTCACCGCCAGGTTCTGTCCGAACTTGTGGCGGAGCCCGACCCAGGTGTCCGTGGTGAAGAATTCGCGGACCAGCGGATGAAAGAGCAGGTCGCGCACCGAGTAGCCGGTGATCATGGATGTGCGTCCCCAGGGACGGCCGACTTCAAATTCAATGCTGGCGCCGAGATCGCGAGAACTCAAATTCTGGTCGGTAAAGGGGCCGGACTCATGGACGGCGCTGCCTCTGATGGTGAGCCACTGGAAGAGCGGCGAGCTGTTGACGTAAAGATACTGCCGGAAGAGCTGCTGGTTCATCTGCACCGGCGATTCCGTATCGCGACGGATGGTGAATTGAACGCCGGGAGTGAACTGGAAGCGGGCGTTCCCCACGCGCAGCATGGGCGACATGCCTACGTTGAACAGGGTGTCATAGGTGTTGCGGCGCACAACGGCCACTTCACTGGGGAGCGAAAAGGAGCCGCGGTAATTGCGCACGCCGAAATAGCCGTTGATAGGGGCGAAATTTCCGTGATGGTAATGGAAGGTGGTGCCCAGGGCGCTTTCCTGGGAAGAGCGCGGCCGCACCGGCGCGCCGAAAAACTTGTTGTCCATCTGGTACAGAGTGGCGTCGTCATAGATGGCGCCGCTTTCAAAACCGCTCTGCATGTTCAGTCCGGGGAAGACCTGGGTGCCTTCCTGCCCTGCGGCCTGAAGCAGGCCGCGCTGGGCCGTGGGATCTTCCGAGGCAATCTGGCTGGCGCGAGCGAATGCGGAAATGGCGCGCACATTGTCGTGGCGCTGGTTATAGATGTTGCCCCAGGCGAGCTGGTAGTCGTAATTGTCCTTTTCGTAATCGGGCGAACTGGCGAGCGACTTGAGTACGATCTCCGCGTCACGGTCCTTACCCTGCGCGATATAGGTGTCCGCCAGCCCGATCGCCACGGTGTCGTCGGACGCGCCCATGTCCCTGGCTTTGGTGAAATAGCGCTGCGCCAGATCGAAATCATGGACTGCCAGGAAGATGTTGGCGGCCTCCACCAGATTGTCCGTGGTAATGGGTGAAGCTTCACCGATCCGTGCCTCGGCAAAAGCCAGCCCGACCTCCTGCTTCGCGGCGTCATATTTGCCGTCATGCACGAACAGTTTGGCGAACTCCAGCCGGACGTCCACGCGGTTGGCGTCAGGAGCATCAAGAGCGCGGGTGAACCGGACCTGGGCGGCGTTGCGGTCGCCCAGAGTCAGGAGCGCCTCGCCCGTTGCCAGATAAATGGCCGACTGGTCGGGCGCCTGGGCTTCCGCAGCATGGATGTATTTGTATGTCTCGGCGCGATGGCCAAGCCGCGAGTGCGCAGCCGCCAGGCTGGCAAGAATGAGCGGATCATCAGGAGAGAGTTTGAGAGCGCCGTTCCACTCGGCGATGGCCTGGTTGTAACGGCGGGCGTGATACAAGGTATCCGCCAGCGCATTGTGCAGGGTGACATCATTCGGCGAAGCCTTAATGGCCAGCCGGTATTCCGCCTCCGCCTTGTCCAGCACGCGCATCTGGCGGTAGGCCGTGGCCTTGGCCAGATGGATGGCGCCGTTGCTGCCCATTTTTTTCTCCGCCTGGGCGATCTGTTCCAGCGCCTGCCGCGAGCGATGCAGCTGCAGGTAGGAAAATCCCAGACCGAGACGGGCAATGGCGTTGTCCGGATTGGCCCTGAGCGCGGGTTCAAAGTCATGGACGGCGTTCTGCGCGTCCTGCATATCATTGCGGACGTAACCGCGATTGACCAGCGCTTCCACCATTTTGGGATCTTTTTGCAGAGCGCGTGTGAAATCGTCAATCGCCTGCTGCAAAAGATGGTTCTGGCGATGCACGTGGCCGGCCAGCAGCGGGAAGTTCGACTCCTTCGGCAGGACGGTTTCGTAGCGGCTTACCAGGGAAAGAACGTCATCATAGCGGCCCAGGTTGTAAAGAGCATAAGCGAGATAGACGGCGGCATCACGGTCGCGCGGCAGTTTTCGAACAGCCTGCTCTCCCACGCGCGCCGACTCGAGATAACGGCCCTTCAGGAACAGGTAGCGCTCGGTCTCGCGCATGATATGAGGATCGTTCTTCATGGTCCCGGTGGCGCGGGCGATCCATTGACCGGCCAGATCAATCTGGCGGCCGTCAATGGCGGCGTTGGAACCGGCGGCGATGATCTGCGGGTTGGTGGGTGCGCGCTTATGCGCCTGCTCATAACTGGCCTGCGCTTTGGAGTACTGCTTCTGCGCCGTGTAGAGATCACCCAGGGCCATGTAAGGAACGTAGTCTTCAGGATAGGCCGCGGCCATGCGGGTGAAATAGCCTTCCGCGGCTTTGGGATCGCCCAGGTCGCGGGAGAGATATCCCATCGCTTCCAGGGCATAGCGGTTTGTGGGATCGCGCTGAAGCAATCCGGCATAGAGCTTGTGCGCTTCCGGCTTGCGGTTGTTCTTCCAGAGCAGGTTGGCGTATTGCAGAATGACGTTGTCATTGGAGGGATCAATCCGCATGGCCTGTTTGAGGTCGGCTTCGGCGCCGGGGAAATCACCGCCGATGCCCTTGAGCGCCCCGCGCAGCCGCAAATACTCCACCTGTTGCGGGCCTTCCATCTGCATGCGGGAGAGGGCCTGCAGGCCCAGCGCAATCTGTTGCCGCACGGC
>DATIWA010000308.1:0-3500 GCA_035465515.1 Candidatus Limnocylindrales bacterium
GGCCGGCCAGCGCATAAGCCACCACCAGCGGCGGCGACATCAGATAATTGGCGCGCACTTCCGAGTTAATGCGGCCTTCAAAGTTGCGATTTCCCGAAAGCACCGAAACCGCCACCAGCTCCTTTTCATTGATGGCATAGGAAACGTCCTGGGGCAGCGGGCCTGAGTTGCCGATGCAGGTGGTGCAGCCGTAACCCACAACATTGAACCCAAGCTGCTCGAGCGCGGGAATCAACCCGGCTTTGCGATAGTACTCCGTCACCACGCGTGAACCCGGCGCCAGCGATGTCTTGACCCACGGCTTGCGCTTCAAGCCCTTTTCCACCGCCTTCTTGGCCAGCAGCCCGGCGGCGATCATGACAGAAGGATTGGAAGTGTTGGTGCAGCTGGTGATGGCCGCAATCACCACCGAGCCGTCGTGAAGCTGCTCAAATACGTCCTGGCCGACTTCTTTTTCCGCGGCGGGCGCGTGCGGATCTTCCAGGGCGACTGCCGTGGCGCCGCCTTCGCCTTCGAAACGCGACACCTGTTTGGGAGCTTCCTTGGCTTTACGCGGACCGATCAACGTGGGCAGAGCCTGCTCAAAGGATTCCTTGGCTTTGGAAAGCGGCGCCCGGTCCTGCGGCCGGCGCGGCCCGGCCACACTGGGTTCCACCGTGCCGAGGTCCAGTTCCACCACCTGCGTGTATTCGGCATCAGGAGTTTTCTCAGTCCGGAACAGTCCCTGTTCCCTGCAGTAGGCTTCCACCAGCGCGATCTGCTCTGCCGGGCGGCCGGTGATGCGCAGATACTGCAACGTGGTGTCATCCACGGGGAAGATGCCGCAGGTGGCTCCGTATTCCGGCGCCATATTGGCGATGGTGGCACGGTCGGCGAGCGGCAGATGGTCGAGACCCGGGCCGAAGAATTCCACGAATTTGCCCACCACACCGGTTTTGCGCAGCATTTCCGTTACTGTGAGCACCAGGTCTGTGGCCGTGGCGCCTTCGCGCAGAGAACCGGAAAGCCGGAAGCCGACCACCTGCGGCAGCAGCATGGAGACAGGCTGGCCCAGCATGGCCGCTTCGGCTTCAATGCCGCCCACGCCCCAGCCGAGAACGCCCAGGCCATTGATCATGGTGGTATGGGAGTCGGTGCCCACAAGCGTGTCCGGGTACGCGCGGGTTACGCCATCCGTGGTTTCGGAAAAGACCACGCGGGCCAGGTATTCCAGATTGACCTGGTGAACAATGCCCATGTCCGGCGGCACGGCTTTGAAATTGTGGAAAGCCGATTGTCCCCAGCGCAGGAAGGCATAGCGTTCGCGATTTCGCTCGAATTCCAGACGGGCGTTGACGGCGAAGGCATTGGCATTGGCAAATTCGTCCACCTGCACCGAGTGGTCAATCACCAGCTCCGCGGGCTGAAGCGGATTGATCAGGTTGGGGTCGCCGCCCATCTTCTTCATGGCGTCACGCATGGCGCCCAGGTCCACGACAGCCGGCACTCCGGTAAAGTCCTGCATCAGCACGCGGGCCGGGGTGAAGGCGATCTCCTTTTCCGGCACGGCCTGCGGTTTCCAGTCGGCAAGAAAGCGGATGTCGTCGGCGGTCACGCTGCGGCCGTTTTCCGTGCGCAGCAGATTTTCCAGCAGGATGCGGAGAGAATAAGGAAGGCGGTGCGGAGTACACCCGATTTTTTCCAGGACGTCCAGGCGGTAAATTTCAAATTCCCGGGCGCCAACGCGAAACGCGGAACGGCTGCCAAATGAATTATTCATGATTCACCTTCTTATTCGATTCGCTCCGGCTCGAAAACGCTTCCGGGCGGCAGCCGGCAGGGTCTAGAATTCGCCGCCCACAACCCGGTAGAGCAGCAGAAGATTCAAGCTGACAATGATGGCCGTAACCACGTAGGCCATGGCGTTGGTGCGCCTGTGGTTCACCAGGTCTGACATTACTTTTGGCGAACGGGTCAGCACTACCAGCGGGATCAGAGCGAACGGAATCGCAAAACTGAGCACCACCTGAGATAGTATCAAAATCTTCAGCGGGTCGAGATTCATCGCGATCACGACCAGGGCGGGAATAATGGTGAGCAGGCGGCGCATGAAGACGCTGAACTTGATGTCCAGGAACCCCTCGATGATTACCTGTCCGGCCATGGTCCCGACGGTGGAAGAGGACAAACCGGAAAACAGCAGCGCCAGGGCAAACGCGGTGCTTGAGACGCTCGGGAGGATCAGCGCCAGGGTCTGGTGGGCGTCGTCAAAATTGAAGGGAAGGCCGTGTTTCCAGAACACCGCCGCGCCCATGACAATCATGGCGGAATTGATCAGCCAGGCCCCGTTCATGGCGGCCAGCACGTCAAACAGTTCGTAGCGAAGGTGGCGCATGGTGAGCAGCCACTGGTTGGTGGGGCAGTGCTGGGCGTCTTCCCGCACGCGGTGCTGCACCAGCGCGGAGTGCAGATAAATGACGTGCGGCATCACCGTGGCGCCAAGCATGCTGACCGCCACGTAAATGCTGTCCGACCTGATATGCGGGACCAGGACGCCGTGCGCGACGCTGCCCCATTCAGGGCGCGCCAGAAAGAGTTCAAAGGCGTAACAGCCGGCAATGGCGAAGACGAACGCCATGATGAGTTGCTCCAGCCGACGAAAGCCGTAGAGTTCAACCGCGAGCATCAGGAAGACCGCTCCGGCGGTGATCAGGGCGGCAATGAACATCGGGATGCCGAGCAGGAGATAAAACCCCAGCGCAGCCCCCAGGAATTCGGCCAGATCGGTCGCAAGAGCAGCCAGCTCCGCTGCCACCCAGAGTCCGAAATTTATCTTGGGATGGAAAAAGGCCCGGCAGTTCTGGGGCAGCGTTTTTCCCGTGGCAATTCCCAGCTTGGCGGAAAGATACTGGATGAGGATGGCCATGGCATTGGCCCACAACAGCACCCAGAGCAGCGAGTATCCAAATTTGGCCCCGCCTTCAAAGTTGGCGGCAAAGTTGCCGGGGTCAATGTAAGCCACGCTGGCCACAAACGCGGGCCCGAAATAGCGCCACATCTCGCCCCGTCTAAGCGTCGGAAAAAGCTTGAGACGGGCTTTGAACGAAGGTTTAGTGACGGTCGGTGGCGCAGACATAAAGCCAAACAGTATAAGGGAATTTGCCAGTGTACTTCATGAATCCTCAAGGAGTATGCCGGTGAAGACAAGTTTTTTCTCCTTCCTCTTGATTTTCCCCTCTTTCTTCTTAATAAAGCGCGGGCCAACGCTGACTTTCAGGAGCCCTGGTTCTGAATATTTCTTAGAAGCTTAGAAGGAGGGACTACGGTTCAGCGACGCCAGAAATGCAGGATCGAACGTCCCATGATCATGTACGCGGCAACAAGATTCACCAAAGCTGTCGCGCAGGCGGCCACCACCAGCCCCCGGGCGGTGAGCTTCCTGCCCTTCCGCCGCAGCAGGCGATACAACGGCGCCACGTACGCAATCTGTACCAGCCCCAGTGCGCCCGCCATTACGTAAA
>DATIWA010000309.1:0-1853 GCA_035465515.1 Candidatus Limnocylindrales bacterium
GTCAATGAAAGACGCGTTCCTCTCAGCCAATTCGCCTTTTCGCTGGCCGTTCTGAGCAAAGAGACCGCCATTATCACCCCTCTGGCGATTGGAGTGTGGGAGTTGCTCGCCGCAAGGTGGGCACAGGACGAAAACGAAAAAGAAAGCCCGCGGCCCCTGAAGGCCCTCCTCAGCCGCGCCGCGCTTTACCTGATACCGGCCCTGCCGCTGCTGGCCTGGCTGGCGTACCATCACCATGCCACCGGCAGGTTTTTCGGCGCTCCTGATTTTTACCAGTACAACGTCACCCGGGCCATCACGCCGTTGCGGTTCCTGCTCGCCTTTGGACTGCGCGTGTGGCATCTGTTCGGGACCATGAACATGCTGCCGCTCACAGCAGCCATGACCGTGGCCATGTTCTTTCCCCCGGTGACGGACGAGCACGGCCCCCGCCGCCGCATCGCCATTCCGGTGCAGATCCAGTTCGGTATGGTGATGCTGGCCCACCTGTTGGCTTTTTCGCTGCTGGGCGGCGCGCTGCTCACTCGCTATCTCCTGCCCGCCTACCCGCTGCTCATCATTCTCGCCATGTCCACGCTGCGGCGACGCATCATGAGCTGGCAGTGGCCGGCCTCAGTGATGATTATTTTTTTTGTCCTGGCGCTGTTTTTCGATCCGCCTTACCGCTTCGCTCCGGAAGATAATCTCACGTACCGCGATTATGTCGAGCTGCACGTGGCAGCCGCGCACTTCCTTGAACAGCACGAGCGAGACGCCGCCATCCTCACCGCGTGGCCCGCCAGCGATGAACTGACAAAACCCTATCTCGGCTATGTGACCCGCCCTTTCCCCATCGTTCCCGTGCGCGACTTCACCATCACGGAAGTTCTCAAGGCCCGTTCGATGCGTTCACGCTACCAGGTGGCCTACCTCTTCTCCACCAAGTATGAGGCCGCCACATGGTTCAACTCCGCGATATGGGACCGCCTGAACGAACGTTTCTTTGACTATCATCGCGACCTCTCGCCCCAGGCCGCCGCTGACCTTCTCGGAGGCCGCGTGGTATATCTGGCCCGCCGGAAAGCCGAGTGGGTGGAGATCATAGAAATGGAGCAGCCGGGGTCCGTGGCCGCAAAATAACCGGTGATTTGCGTATTTAAGTAATCGGGGTAATCTTGACAGGCGCCTGATGCGCCAGGGCGCGGAAAGATAGAACGACAATGGCAAAAAACATCGTTGTCTGCTGTGACGGAACGGGGAATGAATACGGCGAGAACAATTCCAACGTAATCAAGCTCTACCAGGCGCTCCAGCGCGTCCCCGAACAGCGCGTCGCCTACTACCATCCCGGCGTGGGCACCATGGGAGCGAAAAATGCGCTTACCGCCCTGGGCAAGACCTGGACCAAGTTCCGCGGCCTGGCTTTCGGCTACGGGCTCTCGGAGAACATTGCCGATGCCTATGAGTGCCTGATGCACTCTTACGAACCCGGCGACCGGCTCTACATTTTTGGCTTCAGCCGCGGGGCCTATACCGCCCGCGCGCTCTGCGGGATGTTGCAGATGTTCGGTCTGCTCACCCCCGGCAATGAAGGCCTGATTCCCTACGCCATCCGGCTCTTCAAAAGCAGCGATCAGGACTGGCTCGCCCGTATGGTGCGGTTGATGAAAGGCAAGCCGAACAAGTTCAAGACCGCCGCGGGCTTCAAGAAAACGTTCTGCCAGGAATGCAGACCCCACTTCGTCGGAGTCTGGGACACAGTGAGCTCGGTCGGTTGGATTCTCGATCCCATCGGGCTCAAACCCGGAAGATTGCCCTATACCTTTGTCCTCGGAGACGTGGAAGTAATTCGCCATGCCGTAACCATTGACGAG
>DATIWA010000310.1:0-7954 GCA_035465515.1 Candidatus Limnocylindrales bacterium
TTGGCTAGGTCTTCCAAATCGCAGCGGGCAGATCTCACTTGGGAGCGGGCAAAGCAGTTAAGACATGGCGCCAGGTGGCGAGTTTTTCTTGCCACCCTTGCCGAACCCGTCCTAAGATTCTTAACCTCGATCTGGCAGGCATGCTTATTCCGTCGCGTTACGCCCGATTGTGGTTCTGCTGGCTGCTGGCGGGCAGTCTTGCCCTGATCTGGGCCCCGCGTCTGCAAGGCCAGCCGAGTTCAAAATCACCTTCTGTGGCCGAAGTGTTCGCTGCCGTCCCGTTTGATCAATGGGCACGGGAACCCGCAGCCACGCCGATCCCCTGGAAGGTCCACCTGCATTCCTATGGACTTTCAGTTCATCAGCGGCTGGTGGCGGGAATCGCTCTTGTGATCGAGGGCCGGGAGCTGGTGAAACGAGTTCAGGACGGCCGTCTGCTGGCGCTGGTGCGAGTCACGGACGAGCATGGGCGCGAATACCACGACTTCGGAGCGATTGATATACGGGAAGTCAAGCCGGAGAACAGAAAGAATGTGTGGGTCTCGACATGGGACGCCTTTGCCCTTCCGGGAGACTACCGGGTCGAGTTGGCGCTCTATGACAAGGCCAGCCGGGAGCACAATTTCATGAAGTCCCGCCTTCACGTTGCGGGACTGAAAAAAGATCCTCTTCCGGACGCCTGGAAGGGGCTGCCCGATTGGGAGTTCTGGGCGCCCATCACAGAGCAGCGCGATGCGATCTATCGCCCGGACATTGAGACCGATCTCCATCTGGCGGTGAGAACGCACCGGGAAATCCAGGTCGAACTGCTGGCCGACCTTACCCCGTCCGATCTTTTCCATGGCTCCAACCGGTTTTATACGCACTATCTTTCCGTGGCTTTGCCGCTGCTGAAAGAGCTGAGTGAGATGGAACTTGCGCACGGAAGCCTTACTGTGGCCGCTCTCGACCTGCGGCAGCGAAGGGTCACCTTTGAACAGGACCATGTGACCAGACTGGATTGGGAGCGCCTGAGACCAGTAGTTTCCGTGGAGAACGGGCCGGGCACCATCAACGTAAAAAAGCTCCAGCAGAAGCAGGAAAATCCTGATTTTCTTCGCGATGAACTGCTGCGCCGGCTAGGCCACGGCGACGGGCCGGCCGCCCCCATAAAGGTGTTCATCGTGCTGGGCAGCCCGATGGATTTTTACGCGTTTCACCCCCTGCCTCCCATTGAGCCCGCGCAGGCTGAAAAGTGCGTCGTCTATTACCTGCAATATGAGCTGTATGGGTCTTATGCCACCGGCGCCCTGGGCCGCGTTCGCAAGATGCTGGATCCGATTCCCATTCACGCCATCAAGGTACGGTCGCCAGAGAGCATCAGAAAGGCGCTGGCCCGGATTGTGGAGGAAGTCGGAGAGCTGTAACCGGGGGCCATGGCGGGCCTGGCGGGATCCTTGTGATTCCTCCGCAGTCAGAGGGCTTGGCGGCCAGGATCGGTCTGTTCTTGCCATTCCCTGCAACTTACGCGATAATAACGGTTTGTCCGGTACTTCCGGAGCCCAAACAGGAAAGGATTCAGTGCAACAGTGTTAATGATACGACTGGCGCGCATTGGTGCGCGCAAGCAGCCTTATTATCGAGTGGTGGTGATTGAGAAAGAGCGCGCGCGAAACGGGCGCTCCGTGGAAGTGGTCGGGTTGTATAATCCCCGGACCAGTCCGGCGACTGTGGACTTGAAGCGGGACCGTATTGATTACTGGGTCTCCAAAGGTGCGCAACTCTCCGACACCGTCAGCCGTTTGCTCTCCAAATTGCCAGCCACTGCGGGTACCGCGGCATAGTTATTTTTGCATAGCAGTCAGGTCTTCCCGGCAAAACAGCAAGAAACGAGAGAACGGGCCCCAAGCATAGCTATTTAAGGAACAGCCTATGACCGAGATGGTCGGCGATATGCGTATGCTCGTGGAGCAAATTGCTCAGGCTCTGGTGGATGTTCCCGGAGAAGTTCAGGTGACGGCGGTTGAGGATGGCGATGCCACAGTGCTTGAGCTTCGCGTGGCGCAAACCGACCTGGGTAAGGTGATCGGCAAGCAGGGTCGGACCGCCAAGTCCATCCGTACCATTCTGGGCGCAGCCAGCATGAAGCTGAAAAAACGCTACACGCTGGAAATTATTGAAGAAGAGTAGCTCCCGGCCGCGTCATGAATCATGAGAAGCTCCCGCACCAGAGCGGCGGCGAAGGAGCGTTTGTGACCGTTGCCCGCGTTGCCCGGACACAGGGGCGCGTTGGCGAGGTGGCTGCCGCGCTGCTCACGGATTTCCCCGAGCGGTTTGCGGTACGTAGGCGCCTGTTTGCCCTGGGTGCGAAGGGCACAAGGCGCGAACTGCTGCTTGAGGACCACTGGTTCCATAAAGGCCAGGTGGTGCTTAAGTTTGCCGGGGTGGATTCCATCAGCCAGGCAGAAGAGCTGATCGGCTGCGAGATCCAGGTCCCGGAGAGCGAGCGCGCGGAGCTGGAAGCGGACACGTTTTACGTGAGCGATCTCACCGGCTGCACCGTGGACGATAGCGGCCGCGAGATCGGAAAGATTGAAGACATACAGTTCGGCAGCGGAGAAGCGCCGCTGCTGGTGGTCAGGGGAGCGAAGGAATACCTGGTCCCTTTTGCCAGCGAATACCTGGTCGAGCTTGACCTGAAGGCCAGGCGGATCAGCATGAAGCTTCCGCCGGGCATGCTGGAACTGGACGCGCCGCTGAGCCAGGAAGAAAAGCAGCGGCAGAAGCAGAAAGATTGAGACCCGCCGATGAAGTTCGAGATCGTAACGATTTTTCCGGACTTTTTTCGCGGACCTTTGGATTACGGCATCGTGCGCCGGGCGCGCGAAGCCGGGCTCATTGAAATACTGCTGCACGACCTGCGCGCCTTCACCACGGACAGGCATCGCACCGTGGATGACCGGCCGTTCGGCGGCGGTGAAGGCATGGTCCTGAAGCCGGAGCCGCTGTTTGAGTGCGTGGAATCGCTGGGTGTGGCGCCGCGGGAGCAGCGCCTGCTGAGCGCCGTGCCCGAAACGGTTGTCCTGCTGTCACCCCAGGGAGAGATGTTCAACCAGGCGGTGGCACAGCAACTTGCCGGCCTGGAGCGGATCGTAATGATCTGCGGCCGTTATGAAGGCGTGGATGAGCGCGTGAGTGAGGCCCTGGCTGACCGCGAGATTTCCGTAGGCGACTACGTGCTGAGCGGGGGCGAACTGGGCGCGGCGATCATCGTGGACACGGTGACGCGGCTGGTTCCGGGGGCTCTGGGCAATGTGGCTTCGGCGCAGCAGGAAAGTTTTACCGCTGGGGCCAAAGCCGGATTTGAAGGCCCGGACAGCACATGCGTTTCCGGCGGACTGCTGGATTATCCGCATTACACCCGGCCCGCGGAGTTTCGCGGGATGGGCGTGCCGGAAGTGCTCATAGGCGGCAATCACGAGCAGATCCGGAAATGGCGGCGGCGAAAGGCATTGGAGAAGACGCTGCGCAACCGGCCGGACCTGCTGGAACGGCAGGTATTGAGCGCGGACGACAGGAAGATGCTTGCCGAGGCGAAAAAAGAATTGGGCCGCGAATAAAGCGCAAGCGAACGCAAACGAAAGAAGAGCTGTAAAGCACTGGTTTTGATTCGCGCGCGCTCGCGGCAAAAACGAGTTTTGATTTTTCGGGCGCGTTGCGTCCCAGAGAAAAGGAAAGAAGTCATGTCACAGCACCCCATCATGGAAAAACTGGCTGCCAGGTTGCAGCGCAAGGACATTCCTGTCATTAAACCGGGCGACACTGTCCGCGTGCAGGTCAAGATCAAGGAAGGCGACAAGGAAAGAATCCAGGCCTTTGAAGGCACGGTAATCTCGCGCAGCAGCGGCCCCACCGGCAGCTTTACCGTGCGCAAGATGAGCTTTGGCACGGGCGTGGAACGCATCTTCCCCTTCAACTCCAAGGTGATCGACAAAGTTGAAGTGGTGCGCTCCAACCAGGTGCGCCGGGCCAAGCTGTTCTATCTGCGTGGTCTGAGAGGCAAGGCCGCCCGTCTCCGTGAAGTAGATACGCGCACGCAGGCGGCAGCCGCGCCGGCAGCTGAAAATCAGTAAAGGGCCTCAGCCGCGAACGAAGGCCAACGGCGCCAATCAGAGCTTCTTGTTTTGATTTCCCGTGTGCGCGTTCATTCGCGGCTGGCCTCTTCTTGCGTTATGCTTTACCCGGATGCCCGCCTCCCCCAAGCCCGCTCGCAAAAAACGCAGGAAAATACCTGCCCCTATCAACCCTGAAACCGGCCTGCCTTATTCCAAGGGCACAATGAAGATGCGGCTGCTCAAGCGGCTGAAATGCACGCAGAAGTTTGAAAAGCTGGCGTGGGCCGAGGGAGCCAGGCTGGTTGCCGGGGTGGATGAGGTTGGACGCGGATCGCTGTTCGGACCGGTCGTTGCGGGCGCCGTGATTCTTCCGCCGGACTATCGTATCAAAGGGCTGCGCGACTCCAAGCTGCTGGACGAGAAGACGCGTGAGAAACTGGCGGCTCGCATCAAAGAGCATGCCATCGCCTGGGCAGTGGGCGCAGTGGACGTGGCGCGCATTGACCAGCTCAATATCTACTGGGCGTCGCTGCTGGCCATGCGCACCGCCATTGCGCAGCTCTCGCCCGCGCCGGACCACCTGCTGTTGGACGCTGTCCGCGTGGAATGGGAGTGCCCGCAAACCAAGATCATTCACGGGGACGCGCTTTCCATTTCCATTGCCGCGGCTTCGATCGTGGCCAAGGTGGAACGCGACGCCATGATCCGGCGCTGGGCCCCGGTCTATCCGCAGTATGACCTGGCCTCGAATAAAGGCTACCGCTCTCCCAAACATCTGGCAGCGCTGAAAGAGCACGGGCCAACGCCGCTGCACCGCCTTTCGTTTGCGCCCGTGTGGATGTGCAACGCGGCGCCACAGGAGGTGTTGGGGTTCATGCAAGAAGAAGAGGAAGAAGAGCTTGGGCCGCGGATTGCGCAGATAAACGCGGATTAAGCTGCAACGTTTTCTTGTTCCAATCAGGTTTTAGTCAGCTGCGCCAACTTCTTTTCTAATTCCCCTCCGCCTTGTGCTCCGTAAATTTCTTTAAGTCGGCGGCGCTCCCTTTCAGCAGATCACGCAGAATTGAAACCTGGGCTGCGATGCCAGTGTGCAGCGCGGGATCAATCACGGGCGCAAACAGGGGAGAATGGTTGGAAGGCAGTTCGGTGTGGCTGAAGTGGGCCGCGGCGAGTTTCTGCGGGTCGGCCACACCAAGAGTGAAGTAGAAGCCGGGAATGCCCTGTTCGACGAAGACTGCCCAGTCTTCCGAAGTCATCAGCGGTTCTTCATTCACGACATTGCCTTTCCCCACAACGGGTTCCAGCACGCCGGAAAGATGGCGCGTGAGAACGGGATCGTTATAGACCGCCGAGGTTGATTCATACGTCTCAATCAGCGGCAGCTTTTCTGCGCCGCTGGCCATGGCCTCGCCTTTGGCGATGCGGTCAATGGAGGCGAGCAGGTGGCGGCGCACTTCGGGCTTGTAAGAACGAACGGTGAGCCCCAGCTGGGTTTCATTGGGAATAATGTTGTTCTTGGTTCCGGCCTGGATGTAACCGACGGTGATCACGGCGGCGTCGCCGGGGTGAATTTCGCGGGAGACGATCGATTGCAGGCGTACGACGATGCTGGCGGCAATCACCACAGGATCAATGGTTGATTCCGGCCGCGCGCCATGGCCGCCCTTGCCGTAGATAGTGATGCGCACGGAGTCGGCTGCGGCCTTGGCATAACCCGGGGTTACGCCCACCTGTCCCACGGCAATTCCGTTTTCGTCGTGCATCGCCACACCGATATCCGGTCTGGGAAATCTGGTAAACAGGCCATCGGCAACCATCGCCTTTGCGCCCGTAATGGTCTCTTCCGCGGGCTGGCCGATCAGCATAAGAGTGCCGTGCCACGTACTTTTGGACTTCACCATGATGGCGGCCGTTCCATAGAGGGTGGCCATATGCACGTCATGCCCGCAGGCATGCATCACGCCCACCTCACGTCCGCTGTCGTCCTTGGTGCGAACTTTGCTGGCATAGGGGAGACCTGTTTGCTCGGTCACGGGCAGGGCATCGAGCTCAGTGCGCAGCATGACCACCGGGCCGGGGCCGTTCTTCAGGAGCGCCACTATCCCCGTCCCGCCCACATGCTCGGTGACTTCATATCCCAGGTTGCGCAGCTTTTCCGCCATCACTGAGGCGGTGCGCGTCTCATGAGAAGAGAGTTCAGGGTGCTCATGGAGGTCCAGATAGAGGGCATGGGCCTCCGGGTAAACGGCATCTACCTGCTGCTTGAGCGGGGCATTCTGGGCAGAGGCGGCAACGGCCAGAAGAAGGGCGAGTCCAAGTGATCGGGTCATGCCGGGAATCATAGACGGGAAAAAGCAGTGCGGCAATCCTGAAACCCTGGGTGCGATTTGACCCTTCATTGGCAGTAAGGAAAAAAAGCATTTGCTCCCCATCATCGTTATTTACACGGAATAGATTTCCGGTTTAACGTCACAGACTGCAAGGGGAACGATGATGGCGACACAGAAGTCCGTGGAATCGTTTTTCAAGTCCCGGCTCAAAGACGAGGCTGGGGCACAAATGACCAAGGCGGGAAAGCTGTGGAAAGAGCTGCCCATGCAATTTTACTTTCCTCAGAGTGAAGCCCAGGTGGACGCCGTGGTGGCCCTGGTGGTTTCGGACTGCGAAAAGGCCGACCATGTCACCTATAGCGACGAGATCAAGGGCGAAGTCAGGGAGCTGATCAATCTGTCAACAATGGTGAAGGCGGCGATCAAAGTGGTGTGGATCGCCGGCGCGCAACCAGATCAGGAGGCGCAATGACCCGGCTTTGGCTTCTCTCGATTTTGCTGCTGCTGGCAATCTGCGCTCAGGCGGAAGACCCGAAGGCCTACATCCGTCAGGACGGCCAGCGTTTTTACGTTGCCGTGTACTCGGGCAGCAACAAGAAACCTGATCTTGCGGCGGCCGACATCACTGCCGCGGCTTTTCAGGACGGCAGGGCGATCTCGCATGATGTTGATGTCCATGAACCGTATGGAGCGGATTTTCGCGTGTTCCTGAACGCCGATGATCTCAAAGGGGATTTCAAAGACATCAGTGTGGCCGTGGTCCGGTTTCCCCTGGCCGACGGAAGCAACTTCGGATTCCTGGTGGACGCCGGTTTTGACTGGTCGGCGCAGATCACACTGGCTGCCCCGGGATGCGCGGGCAAGCCGGCCATCACGCTGTCGGCGGACGAAGACGGATCCGACGCCTATCAGGCGGCCCGGCAGAAAGTATTGAAAGACAGCCTGAATGCGCAGCGGCCCAGGATCGAAATTGAAGAAGAGGATGCGTCGGGCATTCACAGCTATTCGGGAACTCCGACCAACCTGAGGACCGCCGCCGGCCTCATTGTGGTGTGCCAGACGTCGGACGCCAAAAAGCCGAACGGCCAATACGACGAACGCATCACCTATACGGCCCCCGACACCCCCGTTGAATTGCGCCGCCCGCTCCTTAAAACAGAGCTGACGGGGAGCAGCGCGGCGGCAGCCCCCGCCGAGATAAGCGGCGATGATGTAACCAAGCGGCCCCTGGAACAGAATCTTGACCTTGGCCTGCAGTACGCCAGCTCAGTCAAGACTGACAGCACGACCGGCGCGAAGAGCCGGGAGAGCGAAGGGACCTTTGACATCCGCTTTGCTCCCATCCTGAACACACTGGGCTGGCCCAGCAAGCCAGGCAAGAAACCTCTGATCAGGTTCTACACGCCTTTCGCCATCAATGCCCAGGTTTCAACCGGAAAAATCACAACCGACACGCTTTCCACCAACACCATACAGTTGAGCAGCCAGTATGAGTGGCGCAAGTACCACTCCCTGAAGACTTATCCGACG
>DATIWA010000311.1:0-2743 GCA_035465515.1 Candidatus Limnocylindrales bacterium
CGGCGCAGAGCGCGGGAGTAGAACTGAAGATATTGGAAGCGGCGACTGTTATTCGCTAATCTGGAAAAACTGTGGACCAGCAACACGTACATATCATTGGAATTTGCGGCACGGCCATGGCCTCACTTGCCGGCCTGCTGAAGCAACGGGGATTCAAAGTAACCGGGTCGGATGCCGCGGCGTATCCCCCGATGTCGGATTTTCTCGCCGCCATGGCCATTCCCGTGGCGCAGCCGTACGCGGAGGCCAACCTGAAGCCCCGTCCGGACTGGGTGGTGGTGGGAAACGCCATCTCCCGCGGCAATATCGAGCTGGAGCATGTGCTTGACCAGCGGATACCGTTCCGGTCCATGCCGGACACGCTGTACGATTTCTTTCTGCGCACGCGCGAGCCCATTGTGGTGGCGGGCACGCACGGCAAAACCACCACGACTTCCATGCTGGCCTGGATCTTTCAACACGCCGGCAAAGATCCCTCATTCCTGGTGGGCGGCATTGCGGAGAATTTCGGCAGCAGCTTTGCGCTGCGCCAGGGCAAGCATTTCATCATTGAAGGCGACGAGTACGACACGGCGTTCTTCGACAAAGGCCCGAAATTTCTGCATTACTTCCCGCAATCCATGATTCTGACGTCAGTTGAGTTCGACCACGCCGATATCTACAAGGACCTGGATGCGGTGAAGGTCGCATTCAAGCGGCTGGTGAACCTGGTGCCGCGAAAAGGGAAGATCGTGGCCTGTGACAACAACGAAAACGTGGACGAATGCGTGGCCAAAGCTTTTACTCCGGTGGAGCGCTACGGCCTGAAGGAAGATTCCTTCTGGCGGGTGACCGGCCTGCAATTCGAGGGCGAGCAGACGAGATGGAGCGTGCTTCGTGAAGGCCAGCCGTGGGCGGAGTTTGAGTTTGGGATGGCCGGGGAGTACAACGTGCTGAACGCCACGGCGGCGGCGGCCATTGCCGCCCACCATGGAATTGAGCCGGCGGTGATTGCGGAGGCGCTGAAGCTGTTCAAGAGCGTGAAGCGACGGCTGGAGGTCAAGGCGCAGGTGGATGGCATCACCATTATTGATGATTTCGCGCACCACCCCACGGCGATTGCGGCCACGCTGAGCGCGCTGCGCATCCGCTATCCGGGCGCGCGGCTATGGGCGGTGTTTGAGCCGCGCTCGAACACGCTGCGGCGAAAAGTGCTGCAAAAAGACCTGATCAGCAGCCTGTCCCTGGCGGACCAGGTGGTGATCACGCCGATCTTCAAACCTGAAGCGGTGCCGGAAAATGAGCGCCTGACCACGGCTTCCGTGGTCAACGGCGTCAAGCGGAGTGGCAAGCCGGCCCGTGAACTGGCGGACGCGGAAACCATTGTGGCAACGATCGCGCCGGAACTGGAAAGCGGCGACGTGGTGGCGATCCTTTCCAATGGCGGGTTCGGCGGGATCTATGAAAAGCTTCCGCGCAAACTGGAGGAGCTGCGCGGAGCGACGCGCCCATGAGGGCGCTGGTGCGAGCGGTTCGGACCCTGGCGGCCCTGGTCTTTCTGGTGGTCCTGGTGCCGCCGGCGGCGCTCATCGCCTTCCCCTGGACATTCATCTCAGGCAAGATCAATTTTTTATATTTCGTCGGCATGGGGCTGGCGCATCTGGCAGTGAGGGTTGCCGGAGTAAGCATCAGGCTGGTTGATTTCGAGAAGATTGATCCCAGCGGGACGTACATCTTCATGTCGAACCACGTTTCCAACCTGGATCCGCCGATCCTGGTGCCGCTGATTCCGCGCCGGACATCGGTGCTGGCCAAGCGTGAAATCTGGAGGATCCCGATCCTCAGCAAGGCACTGGACCTGGCGGAGATTGTGCCGGTGGAGCGCAGCAACCGGGAAGCCGCCATCCAGAGCATTCGCCGGGCCGGCGAGGTGATGCGGCACGGCATCAACATGACGATCTATCCGGAAGGCACACGGTCGCGCGACGGCCGCCTGCTGCCCTTCAAGAAGGGCCCGTTTCACCTGGCCATGGAGACCGGCTTTTCCATTGTCCCGGTCACCATTCTGGGAACCTACGAGATGATGCCCAAAGGCAGCTCAATCATCAAAGGCGGGACAGCAACGCTGGTGTTTCATGAGCCGATTGATCCCAGACAGTACAGCTCGCAGGAAGACCTGATGGAGGCGGTGCGGGGAGCGATCAATTCCCGCCTGCCGCCGGAACGGCAGTGAGCAGTTCCGGAGGCCGCGTGATTTTGGAAGGACCTGGTTTCCTCGCCCAGCGATACCGGCATTGATCCGCGCCGACCGGTTGCGCGACGCTCCATCACGTCAGCCATGCTCAAGTGACTCAGATCGGACCATGGTAACGGCGCAGCCGTACCGCGCCTGCGAGGAATATCGCGGCGATTGCAATGCCGATCCACAGTCCGGGTTCGCTGAAGAAATGGGCTGGGATGAGTTGCGCCGCCATATCCATGCGGGCGTTGCCCGACGCCGTGGCAGCGTGAGGCGGCGGTCCCGCGAACCGCAGTTCCAGCATCCTGAGGAAATGAGTGGTGTTGAAGGCAATCTTTTCGACTCCGCAGATCACAAAAGGCGGCAATGCGGCCCATACGAGGGGCGCGCGCGGCGCCCAGGCGGAAACCAGCAGCAGCCAGCCATAGATGGGCGCATACCAGAGACCGTGGACCAGAACAATGTGATAGAGCACGATCAAGGAGACCTGCAAGAACGACGAGTGCGACCACAGCTCAGAGACGC
>DATIWA010000312.1:0-2078 GCA_035465515.1 Candidatus Limnocylindrales bacterium
ACAGAACGGTTTGCAGGTCTGCTGGGACGGCAATGTTCAAAGGGTCATTCCGCTGGGCAATTCCTGCACTACCACCGCCTCGCCCACATCGACCACAATGATGCCGGTCTGGCTTTTGACTTCGCTGGCGGTAACTCCCAGGACGGGACAAAATCCCGGCTCGCGTCGCATGGTGCAGATGGAAGTGGCCTTCAGTCCGCCGCTGATTCCCCCGGGCACCATTTCCACCCAGGCGCCGGTCAACCTGCAAGGCAGCTTTGTGTTGAATGCCTACGACAACTGCAGCTGCAAATGCACCACCAGCACCACGAATGGAACTAAAACCACAACCTGCGGCGGCACGGGGTGTTACAGCCAGGCGCACGCGGTGTACACGGCCGGGACCGTTTCCGTCACCGGTGGGGCGGGGCAAACCACTACCGCCTTCGGTACGGACCCCACCGGAAGCGCGTCACAGCAAAACGTGAACCCCTGGCCTTACAACATTGACGACCTGATCAACCAGTACAAAACCAGCGCCCAGACCCCGGGATACAGCTGCACCGGCACGGCCAATTATTTTGCCACGCCGCCTTCGTATCCCAACTGTGGTACGCAGGCCAGCCAGACCTTCGGTGTGTACCCCTCCAGCTTGCCTACGGAGCCTGATCCGTCCACGGTTCAAGCTGTTACCGAATACATACCGGGCAGCGTCAAATTGACTTCCGCCGCCAGCGGCGCCGGAATCCTGATCGTGGATGGCGATCTGGAAGTCAATGGCGGTTTGAACTGGTACGGCCTGATCCTGGTTCGCGGCAAGGTTTCATTCACGGGCGGCGCGGGGCAGAGCGTGAATCTTTATGGCTCTCTCCTGGCCGGACAGGATGTAAACGCCACCGATCAGGCACAGACTGATGAATTCGGCGGCAGCATCAACTTCTACTATGACGTCTGCGCACTGAAAAACAGCGTTCCTCCGGGGCCGCCGCGTCTCCTTGCGACACACGAGCTTATGTTCTGAGGTGGAGTGATGAAAAGGCTATTTTGGATCGGCTTCCTTCTTGCAGTCAGCTCCGGCATCTGCCTGGCGCAGTCCGATGGCCCGTCTTTGGCTGATCTGGCCAGACAAAACCACGATGGCAAGAAGCCGGTCAAGGTGTTTACCAATGACGACTTCGTCAAGCCCGCGGCCAGGGGAGAGACCACATCGGCCGGCGCCGGGCTGGCATTGACCACCTCAGGTTCCGGAACCACGGGCGACAACTCCCCGGCAGCCGGCAACAAGGCCGCGAGCAAGACAAAGGACTCCGCGCCAGGTTCTCCAGCCGCGAACGCGCCCAAGCCCGACGCGCTCAAGAAGGAGCTGGAGGTTTATACCAAAGAGCGGGATGGGTGGAAGAGTTCGGCGCAGCGATACCAGGATTTGCTGGAAGATGAGAGCAGCGATTTCCGCCGCCAGATGTACCAGACCGCGCTTGAAAACGACCAGCACAATGTCGATCTTTACCAGGCGAAGATTGACCAGATCCAGCAGGAGCTGAGCAAATCCCGCGCAAGCGCCGGAGCCGTTGATGGGGCAAACCATGACACGGCTGAACCCGCAGAGGGAGATTCGGGCACCGGAAATCAGCGTTAACCAGGGATTGGCAATCTGGCGCGGAGGCGCGCGCTGCTCGCTTCGTTGCGCGCTTGCGGCGGCGCCCACGGCTGTGCTGCGCATGATTGTGATGGTCAGCGGCTTCGGCTTTGTGCATCGTTGCTTCCCACGGGCGACACGGCCGCCACATCAGTGATGGTCAACAAAAAGATGCAGACCGCGAAGCCGTAGCGCAACCCAATCCGCCGGCGGCGCCTGCTGGGGCATCTTCTACCTTGGCAATCTTGAAGCGCGGCTGGCCGCAGAGGGCTGGAGAGTTTCAGGCCCGATTTGCGGACCCGGATGAAGAACTTGATTGCCTATGGGAGCGAATCCGGCGACAATGTTCTTCTTACATCCATGCACAAATATCAAATAGCACTTTTTGCGTTGTCCTTGTGTTTGTCCGCCGCGGCATTCAGCCAATCCGGTATCACCGACCCGGGGACCCTGAAGATATGCG
>DATIWA010000313.1:0-2701 GCA_035465515.1 Candidatus Limnocylindrales bacterium
TACTTCTTCTGGAGGGTGTACATACACGGGCGCGTGTGAAATACGCGCGGTCACGGTGCTTATTGACCGGGTCCGGTGTATCACGTTAAAATTACAGGGTTTGCCAGAATGTCGGTTCCTGCCTGTGTGAGTTAGGATCGAGCAAACCATAGAGATTTCAGAAATCCTCAAGTTTATCTAAGTCCTTTCCGCTGAGAAGCTTGAAGGGGCAATGGAGAGAGTTATGTACGCGGTGATTCGCGCCGGGGGCAAGCAGTATCGTGTGGCCCCGGGAGATGTAGTGAAGATTGAAAAGCTGCCGGCCAATGAAGGCGACACGGTTGAGTTCAACGAAGTGCTGGCTGTCTCAAGCCAGGAAGGCCACATTGGGCCTGGCGCGGGCGCCGTGGTGAGCGGCCAGATCATGGAAGCGGGTCGCGCGGACAAGATCCTGGTCTTCCACTTCAAGCGCAAGAAGCAATACAAAAAGATTTATGGCCATCGGCAGCCGTACTCGGCGGTGAGAATTACTGAGATTGCGTTTGACGGGCAGAAGTTCAGCGCTCCGGAACTGCCGGCCCGCAAGAAGAAAGCGGCTCCTGCAGCCGAAGGCGGCAAAGCAGCGCCCAAGGCCAAGGCTGCGGCAGGCAAGGGCGGGGGAGCCAAGAAGAAGGCTGCGAAGAAGAAGAGCCCGGCGAAGAAGTCCAGCAGCAAGGGCAAGAAGAAATAATTTTTCGCCCGGCCTGGCGCCAGGGCAGCAAAAAAGATTGGGCCCAGCGCCCGTCTAAATTTCACAAGGAATTTTGTTATGGCACATAAAAAAGGTCTAGGCAGTTCAAGAAACGGGCGCGACTCCAACGCGCAGCGCCTGGGAGTCAAGGCGTTCGGCGGGCAGCTTGTCCCCGGAGGCACCATCATCGTGCGCCAGCGCGGCACGCGCATCAAGCCGGGAGCCAACGTCGGTCGCGGCAAGGATGACACGCTTTTCGCCAAGGTGAGCGGCGTGATCAAGTTCGTGGACAAAGGCACCAGTGGCCGTTATGTAGTGGTTGAGCCGCAGGAGCTGGCGAAAGCGTAGCGCCCGGCAGTTCGGCTTCTTTCGGCCCCGCGTGTCGCGGGGCTTTCATTTTTGCCGGCGACTCAAGCCCGGTGGCCCTTTTGCGAATCGATAAAACGCGGTTTTGGGAAGAGGAGGTTATTTCCATGGCAGACAAGGCGAAACCGGTTCCTGACGGATACCACAGCATCACACCTTATCTCATTATCAAGGGCGCGGCAGCGGCAATTGACTATTACAAAGAAGTTTTCGGTGCGATTGAGCTGGTGCGAATCCCGCAGCCGGACGGGCGAGTGGGGCACGCGGAGCTGAAAATCGGCGACTCAGTATTCATGCTGGCGGACGAATTCCCTGAGATGGATACCGTGGGACCGAAGGCGCTTGGTAATTCGCCGGTCGGCCTTCTGGTGTACGTCGAAGACGTGGACGCGGTTTTTGCCAGGGCTGTCGCCAGAGGCGCCGCAGTCAAGAAACCTCTAGCTGACCAGTTTTATGGCGACCGCAATGGCACCATCGAAGATCCTTTCGGTCATAAATGGACCATTGCCACGCATGTCGAAGACGTGGCTCCGGCAGAGATGCAGCGGCGCATCGCGGCCATGGAAAAGAAGTAGGAACTTTGAGGAAACACCAGGGACGCCAGGCTGCGCGCGGCCACCAGGCTCATCCAAATGAAGCGCTTCATGGCGTGTCTCTTCCAGTTTTGCTGCTGCGTTTTCATCGCGGCGCTGCCCTGTACAATCAATAGATAGCGCATGTTTATTGATGAAGCCATAATTCGCATCAAAGCCGGCGACGGCGGCAACGGCTGCATGGCCTTTCGCCGTGAAAAATTCGTCCCGCGCGGCGGCCCCTCCGGGGGCGACGGCGGCCGCGGCGGCGACGTGGTACTGGAATCGAGCGAACGTCACAACACGCTGGTCCATTTCCGTTTCAACCCGGAATATAAGGCGGAACGTGGCCGCCACGGGGAAGGCTCCAACTGCACCGGCCGCGACGGCGAAAACGTGGTCCTGAAGGTGCCGGTTGGGACCATTGTTTACGACAAGGAGACCGGGGAAAAGGTCCACGATTTTTCGCAGCCGGATGAACGCATTGTGGTGGCCCACGGCGGGCGAGGCGGCCGCGGCAACCAGCACTTCGCCACCAGCACGCACCAGGCCCCGCGCGAGCATGAGCCGGGCATGCCCGGCGAGGACCGGGTGCTGCGGCTGGAGCTGAAACTCCTCGCTGATGTCGGCTTGGTGGGATATCCGAACGTGGGCAAATCCACGCTGATTTCGCGCATTTCGGCGGCACGGCCCAAGATTGCCGATTATCCGTTTACTACCTTGCAGCCCAACCTGGGCGTGGTGACCATCGGCGAGCTTCCGCATGAAGACAGCTACGTGGTTGCCGACATTCCCGGTTTGATCGAAGGCGCGCATGAGGGAACAGGTCTGGGCACGCAGTTCCTGCGCCACATAGAGCGCACCCGGCTTCTGGCGCACTTGATTGATGTCTCCGATGCCAGCGGGCGTCCCGATCCGGTCAGCGATTTCAAGGTGATCATGACTGAGCTGGCGAGCTTTGGCGCGGGCCTTGAAAAGAAGCCCATGATCGTGGTGGCATCCAAAATGGACGTGGCCAATCCGGAGAAGCTGGCCCAGTTGCGCAAGCATTGCA
>DATIWA010000314.1:0-2273 GCA_035465515.1 Candidatus Limnocylindrales bacterium
CTGACTGGATGCACGCTCCCGGGAAGCCAACCGTGCTCTGCTATGCGCACTATGACGTCCAGCCGGCGGAGCCGCTGAATGAGTGGATTTCACCGCCGTTTGACCCGACCGAGCGCAACGGCAACATCTACGCGCGCGGCGCGGTGGATGACAAGGGCCAGCTCTGGATGGAGATCAAGGCGATTGAAGCCCTCATGCAGGGGCACGGCGGCAAACTGCCGCTGAACGTAAAATTCATTATTGAAGGCGAAGAGGAAGTGGGCGGCGAATCAATTGCCGCGTATGTGCGCAAGGAGAAAGCCAGGCTGAAAGCCGATTTCGCGCTGGTGTGCGATACCGAGCTGTTTGCGCCGAACCTGCCGACCCTCTGCGTTGGACTGCGGGGCCTGGTGTACACCGAGATTGAGGCGCAGGGCGCCAGGACGGATCTGCATTCCGGAATGTACGGCGGGGCTGCGCCCAACCCCCTGTTCGCGCTGGTGGAGATCATCAGCAAACTGAAGGATGCAAAAGGCAAGATCCTGATCCCGGGCTTCTACAGCAAAGTGAAAGCGCCGACCGCGGCCGAGCTGAAAGCCTGGAAGAAACTGCCCTTTAACGAAGAGCACTATCGCAAGACCGAAGTGGGATCGAAGGTGCTGACCGGCGAACCGGGCTATTCGGTCCTCTATCGCACATGGGCGCGGCCCACGCTGGAAGTCCACGGCATGCCGGGCGGTTTTGTGGCTGCGGGCGCCAAGACAGTGATCCCGGCGCGCGCGTCGGCAAAAGTGTCCATGCGGCTGGTGCCCAACCAGGACCCGAACGACATCCTGAAGCGCTACACGAATTATGTCAAGAAGCTCACGCCCAAGGGGATTGAGATCAACATCAAGTGCTACAGCAAAGGCCCGGCCTGTGTGGTGAGCACGGACAATCGCTATATCAAAGCCGCCACGGAAGCGATGCACGACGTATTCAAGAAAGACACAGTGTTCATTCGCTCCGGCGGCTCGATTCCCATCGTGACCGATTTCCAGGACGTGCTGAAGCTGCCCAGCGTGATGATGGGCTTCGGCCTGCCCGACGACAACCTGCATGCGCCGAACGAGAAATTCCACATCCCGAACTTCTATCGCGGGATCGAATCGATCATCAGGTTCTTTGAGAAATTGGGCGCGTAAACAGTTCGTGTGATCACGCGTGACGGGGACCCTCGGGCAGACAGCTGCCCGGAGGTCCCGACATTGACACCTCATCCACAACTGGTAAATCGCAAAGCTCGGGCCTTAATCCTTTCGCCCCTTGCACTGTGGTGTACCAATTCCTGACTTAGGCCAGCTTGCTTTCGGCGCCCAAAAAGCAGTACATTCCCCCTAGCTCTGCCGCATTCTTCCCGTCCTTATAACGATCCTCACAGGTGTAATTTGGCGAATTGCTGCAAAGGCGGTGCGACATCCTGTGGATTTATGGGCTTATCCACAATATCTTGTGGGCGGCCCTTGACCGCAGGTTCCGCTCTGGGTACATTAGCTGGAACGCGGGTTATCTACTCCAGCCGATGACACCCGAAGCCGAACGCGCCAGCCTTGCCCTGCAGATGCCGGGTTGCAATTTGGCCATTCCTGAAGGAGTAGGAAGTTGCTCAAATTAAAGAAGCTGCAAATCCTGGGATTCAAGTCCTTTTGTGACCGCACGGAGCTGAAGTTTCCGGGCGAAGGCATTGCCGCGGTTGTGGGGCCCAACGGATGCGGGAAATCCAATATCTCTGACTCCATTTCCTGGGTGCTGGGCGAACAGTCCGCCAAGAGCCTGCGCGGCGTGCGCATGGAAGACGTGATCTTCGCGGGCACGCGCGACCGCAAGCCCACGGGCATGGCGGAGGTCTCCCTGACGCTGGTTGATCCCCAGGTTTACGAAGGGACGATCAACGCGGAAACCGAGATTGACATCCAGAACGACCTGGGCGAAGACGACTGGGACGAAGCTTCAATACGGAGCGCCGCAGCCGAGGCGACCGAGGCCGCCACAGCGGAAGTCCAGCCAGGGCCGCTAGACGGCGCCGAAGATGACGCTCCAGAGGCGTCAGCGGCGGAAACCGCCGAGAGCGCGCAGGAACCTTCCTCAGTAGAAGCCGGAGCCGGCAGCGACGTACAAGGCGCGAGTGCGGAAGAAAACCAGGCCGCAACGGAACCCAATGCTGAAGCTGCGGTGGCGGCCCCGAACGCAGTGGTCTTAAAGATCCGGCGGCGCAAGCTGAAGCCGGTGCAACTGGCGAAGGGCGAAATCGTGGT
>DATIWA010000315.1:0-4096 GCA_035465515.1 Candidatus Limnocylindrales bacterium
TACAAAATCGAGCTACGAAACCAAAACGGAGACAGAAAAGGCCTTTGCCACCGGATTTGCGAAGCAGTTGGGGAATATCGAACTGCTGATCCTGAGCATCGGCGCCGTGGTGTTTTTCACGCTTCTGCTGATCACCGGGAACACCATGGCGATTGCCGTGCGCGAGCGCACCTCCGAGCTGGCCGTCCTGAAAGCGGTTGGTTACTCAGACCGCGCAGTGCTGCTCTTTGTCATGGCGGAATCACTTCTGATCTCAACCATTGGAGGCGGCGCAGGCATTGCCACCTCCAAGATCCTGACCATGTTCTGGAACCCCGTCCCCAACGTGCTGCCGTATTTCAAGGTCCCTTCGCAGAGCATGCTGCTGGGTTTTGCCCTGGCCCTGGCTGTGGGGGTTGCGAGCGGCATTCTTCCGGCCGTGGGAGCCATGCGTCTGCGCGTGGTAGACGCGCTGAGGAGGGTGTAACGTGGCAATTCCCGTGGTTTACAACCTGCGCAGCGTGAGACAACGCTGGAACTCGTCCATTGTGGCGGTGCTCGGCATCGCGGGAACGGTCGGCGTTTTTGTGGCCATGCTGGCCCTGGCGCACGGCTTCAAGGCCACGCTGGTGGCTTCTGGGTCAACGCAAAACGCCCTGGTTTTGCGCGCCGGGGCAACTGCAGAAATGAACGGCGCGGTCACGCTGGATGAAGTACGCGTGATCCAGGACGCTCCCGGGGTCGCGCGCGGCAGCGACGGGCCCCTGGTCAGCGCGGAAACGGTGATGATTGCTCCCTTCCCCCTGCTTACCACCGGAACAGACGCCAACGTCCAAATCCGCGGCGTTTCATCCAGGGCGCTGGAGGTCCGCAAGGGCGTGAAGATGATCCAGGGGCGTTTTTTCCAGCCGGGGACGAACGAACTGGTGGTGGGAAAGAACGTTCCCGGCACCTATGCCGGCCTGACGCTGGGAAATGAACTGCGGTTTGGCGGCGGCAACTGGCGCGTGGTCGGAGTTTTTGACGCCGGCGGCAGCGCGTTTGATTCTGAAGTCTGGTCAGACGCGCATGTCCTCAACCAGGTCTATAAGCGCCCGGAAAATATTTTCCAATCGGTGACCGCGCGCATGACCTCGCCGGACGCGATCCAGCAGTTCAAGGACGCCATCACTTCCGATCCGCGTATGAATGTGGACGTGGAGCGCGAGGTAAGCTACTACGACAAGCAGTCGCAGACCATGACGACCATCATCACGCGGCTGGGCGGCATTGTGGCGTTCATCATGGCGATCGGGGCGATCTTCGGGGCGCTGAACACCATGTACTCGGCGGTGGCGGAGCGGTCACGGGAGATCGCCACGCTGCGCGCTCTGGGATTCGGCGCCTTCAGCGTGGTGTTTTCCTTCACGATTGAGGCGCTGCTGATCTCGTTTGTCGGCGGAGTCATCGGCTGCATCGCCGTGCTGCCGCTCAACGGTTTCACCACGGGGGCGATGAACTGGCAGACCTTTTCCCATCTGGCGTTTGCCTTCAGCATCACGCCGCCGCTGCTGGTCCAGGGGATTGTTTTTGCGCTGGTGATGGGAGTGGTAGGCGGCCTGCCGCCGGCGATTCGCGCGGCCCGCAAACCTGTGGCGCCGGCGCTGCGCGGACTCTAAAAAAAATGCCGCACCGGTAAAGGCCGATGCGGCATTCCATGAAAAGCGAAAAAGAAGGCTACCAGACGTGGCAGGCGTTGGCGCTCACCATCTTCTGGCCGGGCTTGCAATTAAACGCTTTGGCAAAATCCGCGTTGTTCTGGATCGTGCCAATCACGCGGTATTTTCCGGGGGAGTGCGGATCAACCTTGGCCAGGAGCCGCGCGCTTTCCGGAGTGCGGTTTTCGCACCAGATCTGGGCGAAGCCGAGGAAGAAACGCTGTTCCGGCGTGAAGCCTTCACGGGTCTGCCGGGTTTTGGCGTCCTTTTCCATCTGCTTGCGCAGGGCCATCAGGGCAATGTGAATGCCGCCGTTGTCGGCGGTGTTTTCACCCAGTGTGAGGCGGCCATTAAGGTGCACATCATCCACGGCAACGAACTTGCTGTATTCGTCGGCGATGCAGCCGGTCCGTTTTTCGAATTCAGTGCGGTCGGCATCGGTCCACCAGTTCTGGAAATTGCCTTGAGCGTTAAACTTGCTGCCCTGGTCGTCAAAGCCATGCGTCAGTTCATGCCCGATCACCACGCCAATGCCGCCAAAGTTCACGGCGTCATCTTCCGAGCGGTCAAAGAACGGTGGCTGAAGGATTCCCGCCGGGAAATTGATATCGTTTTCGGCGGAGCTGTAGTACGCGTTGACTGTCGGAGGCGTCATGCCCCATTCGGTCTTGTCCAGCGGCTTGCCGATCTTGTTCATGTTCCGGTGAACTTCAAACCCGCGCGCCCGCTGCACATTGCCGAGAAGGTCGCCACGGACAATCTTGACCGTGCTGTAGTCGCGCCACTTGTCCGGATAACCGATCTTGTTGCTGATGGCCTTCAGCTTGACTTCAGCCTGCTTCTTGGTCTCAGGGGTCATCCAGTCGAGGCCCTGAATGTCGCTGCCAAGCGCGCTCTCCAGCGCATTCACCATTTCCAGCATGCGCTTTTTGCCTTCTTTCCCGAAGGTCTCGTCCACGTACGGCTGGCCGAGAGCTTCACCCAGAAGGCGGTCTGTGAGCTGCACGCAGCGCTTCCAGCGGGGTTGCAGTTCCTTCTGGCCGCTCAGGTAGCGGCCGTAGAAACCGAAGTTGGCCTGGACAAAGGCGTCGGAAAGCACGGGCGCCGCCGCATTTGCGACATGCCAGCGAAGATATGTCTTCCAGTCGTCAATAGAAACGGAGTCAATCACCGGATTGACCTTCTGGAAGAAATCCGGCGGGACCACGTTCACTTCCCCAAAGCTGGGAGCGCCAGTGGCGGCAAAGAACTTATCAAAATGGAAGTTCGGGGCGAGCGCGGCCAGTTCGGAGACCTTCATTTTGTGATCGCGATTCTTGGGATCGCGCATCTTCACGCGCTCGTAGGCGGCCTCAGCCAGTTTGGTCTCAATGTTCATGACCGCCTGCGCTTCTTTGCCGGCGGTCTCGGAGTTGTCGCCGAGCAGGGTAAACATCTGGGTCAGATGCTCCTGATATTTCTCCCGGGTCTCTTTCGACTTGGCGTCCTGGTTCAGGTAGTAATCGCGATCAGGAAGCCCCAAGCCACCCTGGCTGACGCCGGCAATTTCCATGCTGGCATTGTGCAGGTCCGGCTGGGCAAAGAAACCGAACAGCGCGGGCACGCCCTGATCATGAAGGTAGGCGATGGTATCAATCAGCTGGTCCTTGTTGGTGATGCCGGCAATGCGGTCCAGTTCCGGCTTCAGCGGGGCCACGCCCTTCTTGTTGACCGCCGATTCGTCCATGCAGGACTGGTACATGTCGCCGATTTTCTGCTGCACCGGCGTGCGCTTCGGGTTGGCGGCGGAATCCTTCTGCAGGATCTGCCGCAGGATCTGGCGGTTGTACTCCGCCAGCTCATTGAAGCGGCCCCAGCGGGCCTGGTCAGAAGGAATCGGGTTGTTCTTGCGCCAGTTCCCGCAGGCGTACTCATAAAAGTCTTCGCAGGGATTCGCGCTCTTGTCCATTGCGTTCAGATCAAAGGACTTTGGTCTGGTTACCGGCTTTTCCGCTGCCGCCGCGCTGGACTTTGCCGGCGCCGCTTTCGACTTAGCTGCCGTCTTGCCGGCGGGTTTGCCGCCTTGTGCGAATGCCGTTGCCGCAGCCAGGCATACGATGGGTAACACTTTCCTTAAGAACATAAAGGCCTCAAAGGTGGGATTCTGGAAAACCCAAGAGTCTATGCCCATTTGAGCCGGGCTGTAAACCATTACCGGCTCTCCGAGCCGTATAAGCGTGTAAAGACTTGTAAGGAAGCGGGTTTCACCGATGGTGATTTTGCCGATTCGCAGCGTTCGCGCCATGGTCATGGCAGGAATAGGCCGTTGTTTTACTTATTGCCTTCATACCTGAACTGCTACATTATTAGGCCCGAACCCTTTCCAGGCCGCCATGTCAGTCACCCACGGAGAACATCTGCCCATCGCATCCCGGGTCGCG
>DATIWA010000316.1:0-3173 GCA_035465515.1 Candidatus Limnocylindrales bacterium
AGCTAAGCGCCAAAGACCTGCCCAACATCAGTGACCCCGAAGAGTTCGAACAGGCGTGGCGGAAGATCTTCGGGAAGCGCCGTTGATGCGGCAGTGCAGATTCACCACAACCTAATGTTCCAAATCCTAGGGAGTTATTGACAAGTCCCTATGTTTAGTAACATACTCCGTTCCATGCAAAAGACCACGGCTGACAAAGTCCTGAAGCTTGCCCGCGAGACCGGCATCCTGCGGGCCCGGGATCTTGCTGCCTACAACATCCCGCGCGAATACCTCGGGCGGCTAGTGAAAAAGGGTCTGCTGGAACGGCATGGCCGCGGCCTCTACATGCTGGCTTCCGCCGATCTTACTGAACGCCACAACTTCGCCCAAATCGCCGCCAAGGTCCCCAATGGCGTGATCTGCCTGCTGTCGGCCCTCTCGTTCCATGAACTGACCACCCAATCGCCACCGGTGGTGTGGCTGGCCCTGCCGGACAAGACCTGGACCCCAAAGCTTGACTACCCACCCCTCCGGGTCTGCTGGTATTCGCCGGCCAGTTTCAGCCAGGGGATCGAGACCCATCGCATCGAAGGCCGAACCGTGAAGGTATATGGCGTGGCCCGGACTATCGCTGATTGCTTCAAGTATAGAAATAAAATCGGCCTGGACGTTGCGCTCGAAGCACTCCGCGATGCCTGGCGTCAGAAGAAGGCCAGCATCGGGCAAATCGAGAAATATGCGGCTGTCTGCCGCGTGAGCCGGGTCATGCGCCCTTATCTGGAGGCTGTGGTCGGATGAGCAAGAACGACGGCCTGCCGGCATCGGTCCAGGCACGCTTGCAAAATCACGCGAGAGAAATCGGACTGGAATACAACCGAGTGCTGGAGCGCTACGCCCTGGAGCGTTACCTGTACCGGTTGAGCAAGTCCAAACATGCCGAGCGTTTCGTGCTCAAGGGTGCGCTGCTGATGCTGATCTGGCTCGGGGAGACCATCCGCCCCACCCGAGACGCTGACTTGCTGGGGTACGGCGAGCTGGATAATGAAAGCCTGCTCCAGATCTTCCAGGAAGTCTGTCAGATACAGGCCGAGCCGGATGGCATGGCCTTCCAACCAGAAAGCATGAAAGTGGAAGACATACGGGAAGACGATCCCTACGGAGGGAGGCGTGCCTCATTTGACGGGATACTCGGTAACGCGCGAATCAAACTGCAAGTGGACGTGGGCATAGGCGACGCAGTAATACCAGAACCGGACTGGCTCGACTACCCAAGCCTGCTGGACATGTCCACGGCGCGCCTGCGTGCCTATCGGCCTGAGACCGCCATCGCCGAGAAATTCCAGGCGATGGTGGTCCTGGGGTCCGCCAACAGCCGCATGAAAGACTTCTTCGACATCGCGGCGCTCGCGCAGCATGAGTCCTTCGACGGGGCCATCCTGGCGGCTGCCATCGCGGCAACCTTCGAGCGCCGAAAGACAGAACTGCCGAAAGAACCGCCTGTCGCCCTGACCACAGGATTCGCTGCCGATCCCGCCAAGCAGAGGCAATGGGATGCATTCGTCAAGCGGAGCCTGATCAAGGATCCGGCCGATCTCGACGCCACCGTAAAGGCGGTAAGAAAGCTGTTATGGCCAGTGGTGGAAGCGACCGCAGCACAGCGTAACTTCAAAGGCACTTGGAACCCGGGTGGGCCCTGGAGGCCATAAGGCAAGACGCACTGTACGACTGCACAGATCAATGAGGGCTGCTGGATTTGGGGCGATTGACCCAAGTCATACGCCCGCATCCCGCTTTGGGTAGTATTTCCCCATGGAACCCACCCCTCTCAAGCAAGTCATCGACCTCAAAGGCAAGAGCGCCATCGTGACGGGCGGCGCCATGGGCATCGGCTTCGGCATCGCCTGGCGCCTGGCGGAAGCCGGGGCGGGGGTGACGATCGCGGACATGAACCTGAGCGCGGCGGAGGAGGCGGCGGCGAAGCTCAGGGCCAGGGGATGGAAGGCGACAGCGGTGCACACGGACGTCGCGAACCCCGCCGACGTGCACCAGATGGTGGAGACGGCGGTGAAGGCCTTCGGGGGCGTGGACATCCTGGTGAACGACGCGGGCATCTACCCCAGCGTGCCGGTGATGCAGCTCGCGGTGAAGGACTTCGAGCGCATCCTGGACATCAACCTGAAGGGCGTCTTCCTGTGCACGCAGGCGGCGGCGGCGCAGATGATCATGCAGGGGCGGGGCGGGAAGATCATCAACATCACGTCGGTGGACGCGGTGCATCCCTCTTCGGTGGGGCTCGCGACCTACGACGCCTCGAAGCACGGGGTGTGGGGTTTCACCAAGAACGTGGCACTGGAGCTGGCGCCGCACCGGATCTGGGTGAACGCCATCGCACCGGGCGGGGTGAACACGCCGGGCACAGGCGCGGGAGCGCCGGTGAGCAAGGAGCTGCAGGAGATCACCCGCAGTTTCCAGGCGCGGATACCCATGCACCGCATGGGCGAGCCGGACGACATCGGCAAGGTGGCGCTGTTCCTGGCCTCGGACCTGGCGAGCTACATGACGGGCGCGCAGGTGGTGGTGGACGGGGGCGTGCTGCTCTCCTGAAGAAGGGGAGGGGCTAGACGCACCGCGTAATCCCTGAAAGAATCTCGCTACGCTGGAGGGACTCAGCGCAGATGCAAGGGGAAACCGCCCTGGGAAACCAGGGCGGTTTTTTATTTGGTGCGGGGATGAATACGACAAGACTGCCTATGTAGAAGCCTGCCTGAGCTGGACTGGATACCGGCCGCCGCGGGTATGACGGAACGGAAAAAGGCGGTCTCCATCGATTTCAACGCGGCTACGGCGATATGTGGCATCTCGGTCAGCCTTCCGGCAAAGGCCTTTCGGCAACTCACCGACATGAGTCCATAACAGCAGCATTCGCTGCTGCCTAAAAGACATCACTAAAAATCAGAGATTTTGCTTACTGGTTAGGCGCGGACAGCCGAGCACCCGGAGCGTACTTTTCGTGTACGTGAGGATTGCGAGGGTGGCCGCAACGACACCAGGGAGCAAAAGATCGATTTTTAGCCAGGAGGAGCCGCATGGCTAATACGAACTTCACAGTGAACGACCCGCTTGCGGTAAAGCTGTGGGCGAAGAAACTCGCGGTGCAGGCGATCCAGCAGACCTGGTTCCGCAACTTCATC
>DATIWA010000317.1:0-3669 GCA_035465515.1 Candidatus Limnocylindrales bacterium
CGGCGCTTATGTTCGGCATGGAAGCGGGCCAGCATGTCTCGTCCATAGGGCAGGTTGAGTTCATAGCCCTGTCCGCGATAGCGAATGTCTGCGCTGTGCTCGTACACGGCCCTTCCCTTCCAGTTCTCCCTGGTGAGTTCCGCTGCTATTTTCCGCTGCAACTCCTGATAAAGCTGACTGAGTTCATTCACGGGAAGGCTGCGGACGCGCAGCAGCACGGTACGCGAATGGTCTTTGACGACATCGCTGATCAGGATGCCCAAAGCCGAGAGCGCACCTGGATAGGCGGGCACAACCACACGGGGGATGCGCAGCGCTTTTGCCAGGTCGCAGGCATGCATCGCCCCCGCTCCGCCAAAAGCAACCAGGGCAAACTGGCGCGGATCATAGCCGCGCTCAATCGAAACCACGCGGATTGCTTTTTCCATATTGGCATTCACCACCCGCACCACGCCCGCGGCAAACTCTTCCACCTTAAGGGCGCTTCCATGCGCCTTGAGCCAGCGCTGCACAATGTTCCGCGTACGACCCGGATCAAGCCGAAAGTCGCCGCCCAGGAACTGGTCCGCCGGCAGACGCCCCAGGAGCAGGTTGGCATCGGTGACGGTGGGCTGCTCGCCCTTGCCGTAGCAGATCGGTCCGGGATCGGCCCCGGCCGACTCCGGCCCCACGCGAAGAGCGCCACCCGCGTCGAATCGCGCAAGAGAGCCGCCGCCGGCGCCCACAGTATGAATGTCCAGCACGGGGACACGCACGGGCAGACCAGCCACCTCAGCCTCGTTGGTGCTGGCCGGACGCCCATCCACCAGCGCGACATCGGTTGACGTCCCGCCCATGTCAAAGGTGATGATCCGGTCAAAACCGCTTCTGCCCGCCGAGGCGGCTGCTCCCACCACCCCGCCTGCGGGGCCGGAGAGCACAGTGCGCACCGGCTGCTCGGCCGCGGTGGCCAATGCAGTAATCCCGCCGCTGGATTGCATCACAAAAATCCGCGCGCGATTGCGCTCCCCCGCGCGCCGCTCCAGGTTTTCCAGGTACTTTTCCATGACCGGCTGGAGGTAGGCGTTCACCAGCACCGTACTGGCCCGCTCGTACTCGCGAAATTCCGGCAGGATCTTGTGCGACACTGAGACCGGCACTCCCAGCTCCCGCAACGCCTCCGCCACCACGCGCTCATTTTCCGGATTAGCGAAGGCAAACAGCAAAGAGACGGCAATCGCCTCAGGTCCCTGCCCGGCAATCCGCGCCGCAATCGCACGCAGTTCGTCCGCTTGCGGCACACGCAAAACCCCGCCATCCGCGGCTGTCCGTTCGGGCACGCCGAAACGCAGCTCTGGCGGCGCAAGGGGCGGGTCCTTTTCAAAGAAAAAGTCGTACAAGCGGGGACGGTTCTGCCTGCCGATCTCTATGGAATCCTCAAAGCCCGCGGTAGTTACAAACGCCACCCTGGCGCCCCGGCGCTGAAGCAGCGTGTTGGTGCCCACCGTGGTCCCGTGCAGGACCGTTACTTCTCCTTTTTCCGGGGCAATCTTGTGTACGGCTTCCGCTATGGCCTGCGATGGATCGGACGGTGTGGAAAAGAGCTTTAGGATCCGGAGGACTGCTCCTGTATTGGAGCGGCCTGCCGGCCTTGTTCCTTCAGCGACAGGTGAGAGCCAGACGCAATCTGTAAACGTTCCGCCGCTGTCAATGGCGATTCTGAGAGGAGCTTGTGTGCGCGAGAGTGCCATGCGTAAACTCGCGATTCTAGCACCTGGATAATCGGGGGGCGCACGGGACGGCAAAAATCAGAGGCGCTTTCCCATCAGCAGGCCGTCTATCGTCCCCATGTAGTACTTCGGCAGGGCCTTCAACACTGAGTATCCGTGCTTCTTGTAAAACTTGAGCGCCTTCTCGTTGTCCACCGCAACTTCCAGCAAAACAGACCCGCAGCCGGCTTCCTTCAACTCTTTTTCCGCCTGGCCAAGCAGCCTGCTTCCCAGGCCGCTGTGCTGCGCTTCCGGCGCCACATCAATGGTGATGATCCGCCCCATAAGCTCAGGTGATCGCCGGGCACGAAACCGGTCCGTGATGATGAATCCCTGGATCTTGTCTTTTCCCGCGGCCACCAGAGTATTGGCGGAAGAAAGCCCCAGAAAGTGGAGCATCTCCTCTTCCGGATAGGCAATGCCCTCCACGAAGCAGGCGTGGTCAATTTCCATGAGTCGCGAAAAATCTGCCGGCTGGTACTTGCGGATCTTCAACACGCAAGCATTTTATCGCCCAACCCTGGCAGGCCTGAGCGGCGACGCGGCTGGCTGCGGTTCCAGCATTACTTTGACCCATCCCCGCCTGCGGCGGTCAAAGCGCCTTTGCCAACCGGATATCGCCTGCTCCGCGAAAAACAACAGCTCTGATGAGTGGCTCTCCTTTTCAGCCTCAGGTTTGGGATTCCCTGATGGCATGCCGCCGCGCTCGCGGTGGCGGCGAATTCCCATGCGTCGCAATCACCGGCAACAGCGTTTACATTTTTTTTACATCTTCTTACCTGTACTTAACCTTCCGAGCCAGGAAACCATGATTAGATACGAACACCTTGCGACAGAGAAAGGCCACATTCGAAGATGGCTGTTCGCAGTCTTGCTGTGCCCGCTTCTAATTTGAACCTGGACGCCGCCCTCAATGACCACTTCCGGATTCGCCTGGTCATTGTGGATGATTCTCCCGAATTGCTGGAGGTCTTCTGCAACGTCTTACGTTCCCAGCGTGCAGTGGAAATCGTAGGCCGCGCCCGTGACGGCAGTGAAGCCGTGGAAATGACGGCGACGCTGAACCCCGATCTGGTGCTCATGGATGTGCAGATGCCGCGGATGGATGGCCTCAGCGCGGCCGTGGTGATTGCACTCCATTTCCCGAACACATGTGTGGTGCTGATGAGCGGTGACGATTCACCTCAGCTGCGTGCTGAGTCACGCGCCTGCGGAGCCCAGGCTTTTATCTATAAGCCGAATTTCAACAACGAAATCGCAGGGACCCTGGAACTCGTCCGCCGGCTTGGCCGGCACGCTTCATCCTTCCTTGAATGACCTCCCGGCCGGAACGCAGCGAAGATCCGCGCGTTCCGGTCCGCGACAAGGCTCATCGAACCTTTCAAGAGGCGAATTTGTAGCCGATTCCCGGCACGGTCACAATCAGCTCCGGCTTTTTAGGATCGGTTTCCAGCTTCTGGCGAAGGCTCGCTACATGAACATCCACTGTGCGGGTGAAGGTGTCCGCGCTGTAGCCCCAGACTTCTTCCAGTATCTTGTGGCGCGAGAGAGTGATCCCGCGGTGCTCTATCAGGTAGCGGAGAAGATGAAATTCACGCGCGGAAAGCGCCACCGCCTTTCCATCGCGCAACACCTCGGTACCGCGCAGGTCCACGCGCAAACTGCCGATCTGGTGCAGGCCATTGGCGGAGGGCCGGGTCGAGGAGCGCCGCAGCAAGGCCTCAATACGCGCAATCAATTCCATCATGTCGAAAGGCTTGGGGAGGTAATCGTCCGCTCCGATCTTAAGCCCCACAATCTTGTCCACGGTTTCACCGCGGGCTGTCAGCATGATGATGGGTGTATCGAGCCCTGCTTCACGAATCTGCCGGCAGACGTCAAAACCATTCTTGCGCGGGAGCATCACATCCAGCAGGATCAG
>DATIWA010000318.1:0-16988 GCA_035465515.1 Candidatus Limnocylindrales bacterium
GAAATGACGATGGTGCGGTTGCTCGACCAGCCAGGGCGTCCCCGCCCGGCGGACGCGCCCAACCGCGAAGGACTGTTTCTCATGGCGGGGGCCGACCGCAGCAGGCGGCTGGAGTCGCCGGAGGCCGGACGTCCCAGGGGCCGCTTTGCCACCCTGGCCGAAGCAAGAGCGCAATTTTCCTCAGTGCGCGCCAAAGCCATACAGTTTATCGAGCAGAACAGGGATGACCTGCGCGCCTTTGAAGTCACGCATCCTCATCCTGCCGCCGGCAATGTCAGCATTTATGAATTGTTTATCTTGATCGCCAGGCACGCTGACCGGCACGCGATGCAAATTGAAGAGATCAAAAACAGCCCGGCCGTTCAGGGGGCTGCGACAAGTTAGGCCAAAAGGTATCTATGCCAGACGTTACGATCACTGTTGACGGAAAAAAGGTAACCGCGCCCGCGGGCACTCTGCTCATTGAGGCTTGCAAGGCCGTAGGCATTGAAGTTCCGTCGTTCTGCTATTATCCGGGGCTTTCCCTTCAGGCGGCATGCCGCATGTGCCTGGTGCGGATCGAAAAAATGCCCAAGCTCCAGACCGCCTGCACCGTTCCCATCACGGAAGGCATGGTGGTGACCACCGACTCTGACGAGGTCCGTCAGGCCCGCAAGTCAATGATTGAACTGCTGCTCGGCAACCACCCGCTGGATTGCCCGGTATGCGACGCCGGCGGCGAGTGCGAGTTGCAGGACATGACCTTCAAGTACGGCGCGGCCGAGTCGCGCTACATGGAAGGCAAGCTGCACAAGGAAGAACAGCAGTGGTCCCCGGTCGTGTACTTTGACCGTCCCCGCTGCATTCTCTGCTACCGCTGCGTGCGCGTATGCGGCGAAGGCATGGACGTTTGGGCGCTGGGCGTTCAGAACCGCGGCTCCGGCTCCATCATCGCGCCCAACGAAGGCGACCACCTGAACTGCGAAGAATGCGGCATGTGCATTGATATCTGCCCGGTGGGGGCGCTGACCTCGGGCGCCTACCGCTACAAGACCCGCCCGTGGGAGATGAACCACGTCGGCACCATCTGTACGCACTGCGGCGATGGCTGCAAAACCACTCTCGGCGTGCGCCGTTCCGATACCGGAATGGACATTGTGCGCGGCGACAATCGCGACAAGAGCGGCATCAATGGCGACTTCCTCTGCATCAAGGGCCGCTACGCCTTCGATTATTTCGACCACCCGGACCGCCTGCGCACCCCGCTGGTCCGCAAGAACGGCAAGCTTACACCGGTCACCTGGGAAGAGGCGATAGACCATGCCGGCAAGCGCCTGCGTGAGATCCGCGACAGCAAGGGCGGCCAGAGCATCGGGGTGATCGGATCCAATCGCACCACCAACGAAGAGAATTATCTGCTGCAGAAATTCGCCCGCACCGTGCTGGGCACCAACAACATTGATCATCACCGCACGGCGGACTTCGCCGGCTTTGCCCGCGCCATCGCCGGCCGGAAGAACGTTACGGCCACAATGCGCGACGTGGCCGGCGCTCCTGCCATCCTGCTCATCGGCAGCAATCCCACGGACCAGCATCCCCTTCTGGCCTGGAACATCCGCAACACGGTGCGCCTGAACCGGGCAAAACTGTTCGCGGTGAATTCGCAGCCCATCAAGCTGCGCCGCCAGGCCGCAAGCTTTCTCCAGATCGGCGCCGGCAAGGAAAGCAAGTTCATCGCTTTCATCAACGGCGACGATGCCGCCGCCGGTTCGCTCACCGGGCCTGAGGTCACCAATGAGACCTTGAAGAAACTGCGCGATGACCTGAAAGCACAGCAGAACCTGATCATCATCTTCGGTTCCGAGGTGCGCGGCGCAGACATTGCCGCGCTGGTCAAGTTCGGTTCAAGCGTGAACGCTAAGTTCATCTGCCTGGGAGATTACGCCAACTCGCGCGGCGCTGCGGACATGGGACTGTTTCCCGATCTGCTTCCCGGCTACAACGCCCTGGGTTCGGCGCAACAATTCGCCGAAGAGTGGGGCGCATTGCCCGCGAACAACGGCCTCTCCCTGAGCGAGATGATGCAGGCCGCAAAAGACGGCAAACTCGCCGCGCTCTATGTAGTCGGCTGCAATCCGGTCGTGGATTACAGCTTTGATCCCGCGGTGCTCAAGAACACATTCATCGTCGCCCAGGAGCTGTTCCTGACGGAAACGGCCAGCATGGCCGAGGTGGTGCTGCCCGCGACTTCCGCGTATGAGAAAAGCGGGACATTTACCAACACCGCAGGCGACCTGCAATTGCTCAAAAAGGCCGGCGATGTGAGTGACGCGCGGAGCGATTTCGAAATGATTGTGCGGGTGGCCGAGCGTATGGGCGCCGATATCCACAAACTGGTGCCGTTCGGCGGCGGCGTGCGCGCGGACATGGGACAGACCCGCGGCCCACAGTCCGGCGAGGCCGACCGGCATTCCGTCTGGCTGATGGCCAACAACCTGGAGCCGCGCCTCAGCCCGTTTGATCCCATGGCGATCCTGGACGAAATCCAGCGGCTGGTTCCGGGCTACGAATTTTCAAGGTTAAACCTGCTCAGCGGCGGCGATGAGCATGTGACGGCCGCCGAACTGGGCAACGCCGGCGCAACCGGAGGGCTGGTGCAGATTGTTCCCGCGAACGACACGCTGTTTACTTCGGGGACCATGGGCCGCTACTCGAAAACGCTGAACTCCGTGATCGAGAACAGGCGCGTCCCGGCCGACAAGGAAGTTATGGCGGACTAGCGGGCTTCGCGGCTTCGTAAAAGACTTCACGGCGGGCTTTAGGCCCGCTGCGGGAAGATTTCTAGCAACTGTTTTTCAGACAGGATTTGAGTGCTGTATTTGCCGCCGGCGAGCGGCAGTGTGTAGCAAAGCGTGGACATGACAACTTTTATCGTCGTTGCCGTCATCAAGATCGTGCTGGTGGTCTTTATTATGCTGACCGGCGTGGCCTATACCACGCTGTTGGAGCGCAAGCTGGTGGCGCGCATCCAGAACCGCTGGGGACCAACCCGCGTGGGACCGTTCGGCCTGCTGCAACCGCTGGCCGACGGGGTGAAATTCATCCTTAAAGAAGACCTGGTGCCGGACAGCGTCCACAAGGGCCTTTACATTCTGGCCCCCATGCTGGCCCTGGCCATGTCGCTGATCTCGATCGCTGTCATCCCCTTTGGCCCCTCGGTCACCGTGCACGGGACCACCACCGCATTACAGATCACCGGCGTGGTCCACGGCGACGGTTCGCTCAGCGACATCAACATCGGGCTGCTGATCATCCTCGGCGCGACTTCCATCGGCGTGTACGGAATCGCCCTTGCCGGATGGTCTTCCAACAGCAAGTATTCCCTGCTCGGCTCGCTCCGCGCGAGCGCGCAAATGATCAGCTACGAACTGGCGCTCGGGCTTTCCCTGGTGGGCGTCTTGCTTCTCGCCGGCAGCCTCAGCTTGAGACAAATCGTGGATGCCCAGGGGCAGGCCCCGTGGTTCGGGTTCCTGCCGCACTGGTACATCTTTCCCCAGTTCCTGGCGTTTTTCATTTACCTCATGGCGGCGTTCGCTGAAACCAACCGCATCCCGTTCGATCTGCCGGAAGCCGAAACCGAACTGGTTGCCGGGTATCACACCGAATACAGCGCCATGAAGTTCGCCATGTTCTTCATGGCGGAGTACCTGAACATGTTTACCGTGGGCTGCGTGGCCACCCTGCTGTTCTTCGGCGGATGGCACGGCCCGCTGTTTGGGCCGCCGGTCCTTCAGGCCGTGCTGCCCATCTTCTGGTTCGCTCTGAAAGTCTTCTTCTTTATCTTTCTCTATATCTGGATTCGCGGCACGCTGCCGCGCTTCCGCTATGACCAGCTCATGGCCTTCGGCTGGAAATTCCTTCTGCCGCTGGCCATCGCCAACATCATCATCACCAGCTTCATCGTGGCCTGGAGGGCGTAAAGCGAATGGTTCACCAGGTACTGTTCATCTTTTTCGGGCTGATATGCGTGGCCGGCGCCATCAATCTGCTGGTGCAGCGGCACCCCATCAACAGCGCGCTTTCGCTGGTGGTGGTAATGGCTTCGCTGGCCCTGATCTACCTGCTGCTGGGCGCCGAGTTCGTGGCCGCCATCCAGGTGATTGTTTACGCCGGCGCCATCATGGTGCTGTTCGTTTTTGTCATCATGCTTTTGAACGCCGGCGCCGAAGAACGAAGCCCGGGGAGCCGCATCGCTTTGCTGGTGGGCGTGCCCGCCGTTGTTGTTACCGGCTGCCTTGTCGGCTGGATTCTGATCAGCAACAACAAGCAGCTTGGCGGCGTCACCATCAGCCCCACCAACTTCGGCCAGACGCACAACATCGCGCGGCTTCTCTTCCGCGATTTTCTGCTTCCTTTTGAAATCACTTCCATCCTGATCCTTATTGCCATCATGGGCGCGGTGGTGCTGGGAAGGAGGGAAAGCTGACATGGTTCCTCTTTCCTGGTATCTGATTCTCGGCGCGATCCTGTTTTCGCTCGGCATCTTCGGCTTTCTGCTCAAGCGCAACATCATCACCATTTTTATGTCCATTGAGCTGATGCTGAACGCCGTGAACCTGACCTTTGTGGCCTTTGCCAATTACTGGAATGAACATGCCGCCGCCCTGGGCAACAAAGTTGTTCCGCTCAGCGGGCAGGTATTCGTTTTCTTTGTGATGGTCGTGGCCGCGGCGGAAGCCGCCGTCGGGCTGGCCATCATTATCGCCGTCTTCCGCACACGCGAAACCTTGAACGTTGACCGGGTGAATCTGCTGAAGCTATGACAGAACCGTCTTTAAATCTCTGGGTCATCCCGCTGCTGCCGCTGGCCGGCGCCGCCATCAATGGCCTTTTCGGACGCCATCTGAAGAAGGCCATGGTCTCATTTGTGGCGCTGCTGTTCACGGCGGCATCGTTCGGCTACGCCGTTTGGGCCGTGGTGCAGGGCCTGCACATGCAGCTGCCGCACATTGAAACGCTGCCTTTCCCCTGGATCGTTGCCGGCAGCTTCTCCGCTCCGTTCGGCTTCTACCTTGACCAGCTTTCCATGGTCATGCTGATGGTAGTGACCGGAGTCGGGTTCCTGATCCACATTTACTCCGTCGGCTACATGGCGCATGAGGGCGGCTATTACCGGTTCTTCTCCTATCTGAACCTGTTCATGTTTTTCATGCTCACGCTGGTTCTCGCCAACAACTATCTGTTGATGTTCGTTGGCTGGGAAGGCGTGGGCCTCGCGTCCTATCTGCTGATCGGCTTCTTCTTCCTGAAAGACTCGGCCGCTGATGCCGGCAAGAAGGCGTTCATCGTCAACCGCATCGGCGATTTTGCGTTCCTGATCGGGATGTTCCTGATGATTCAGCATTTTGGCACGCTGAACTTCGGCGGCGACCACGGTGTTTTTGCGCAGGTATCAAAGCTCCCGCCTGAAGCCGGATGGGGACTGCTGACCGCTATCGCGCTCTGCCTCATGTTCGGCGCCACCGGCAAATCCGCCCAGGTCCCCCTCTACGTCTGGCTGCCGGACGCCATGGAAGGCCCCACGCCGGTCTCCGCCCTTATCCATGCCGCCACCATGGTCACGGCGGGCATTTACATGATTGCCCGCTCCAACGTCCTTTTCAGCCGCGCGCCGCATGCGCTGGAAGTTGTGGCCCTGATCGGCGGCATCACCGCGATCTTCGCCGCCACCATGGGCATGGCCCAGACGGACATCAAGCGCGTTCTGGCCTACTCCACGGTCTCCCAGCTCGGGTACATGTTCCTGGCCTGCGGCGTGGCCGCCTATTCCGCCGCCATCTTCCACCTGATGACCCACGCCTTCTTTAAAGCGCTGCTCTTCCTCGGCGCAGGCTCCGTGATCCATGCCCTGGGCGGCGAGCAGGACATGCGCCGCATGGGTGGATTGCGCAAACTCATTCCCCGCACGCATTTCGTCATGCTGATGGCGACTCTGGCCATTTCAGGCATCCCTCCGTTCGCCGGATTCTTCAGCAAAGATGAAATCCTCGGCCAGGTCTTCTCCAGCCCGCACGGGAACAAGGTCTTGTGGGCGGTCGGCGTAATCACCGCCGGTCTGACCGCCTTCTATATGTTCCGTCTCTACTTCATGACCTTTTATGGCGAGTTGAGACTGGGAAAAGTTGATGTTGGCGAAGAGGCGCACGCGGCCCCGGCGCCCGCTCATGCCGGACACGCACCTGCCGCACATTCCCACGGCCACGCCGACGACCAGGCACACGGCCACGGCGGAGTCCATGAATCTCCCTGGATCATGATGGGCCCGCTCATGGTGCTGGCGCTGCTCTCCATCATCGGGGGCTGGGTCGGTGTTCCCGCCTTCATGGGCGGGGGAAATCGCTTCGAGCATTTCCTCGCCCCGGTAATTCAAACCGCGGCCTCCACCAGTCCGACCGCCATGGAACACGTGAGTGAAGCTGCCGGACAGCCTGCGGAAGAAAAACCGGAGAATACCAGCGAGGAATGGACTCTGGCCGGGACCTCGGTTGCGGTCGCGCTGCTGGGCTTCTTCTTCGCGTGGTTGCTCTACTACAAGCAGCCCGGGCTTCCGGACCGGATCACCTCCAAAATTCACGGAATCTACCTCACGGTCCTGCACAAGTATTACGTGGACGAAGGCTATGGCTTGCTTGTCGTCAAGCCTCTGCTGGCGCTCTCCACCGTGGTCTTCTGGCGGGGCGTGGACCAGGGCGTCATTGACGGTTTGGTGAATGGAGCAGGCTCGGCGTCCAAAGGCATTGGCGGCGAACTGCGACGAATGCAATCCGGCAATATACGCTCGTATGCTGCATGGATTGCGGCAGGCGGCGCTGCCGTCATTGCTTACATGATCTGGCTGGGGGTGGGCAAATGAACGATTCGATTCTCAGCCTCGTAACATTCCTCCCCGCTGCCGGGGCTGTGCTGCTCATGCTGCTGCCGCGCAATGACCGCCTGATGCGCTGGGTGGCGCTGCTGGCTTCGCTGGCGACCTTCGGCCTCTCGCTCTACCTGCCCCTGAACATCCGGCACGGAGTTGCCGGGTTCCAGTTCCAGTCCGACGTGATCTGGATCAAGCTGGCCAACATTCACTACCACATGGGCGCCGACGGCATCTCCATGTGGCTGGTGCTGCTGACCACCTTCCTGGTTCCGCTGGGCGTCCTCGTCTCCTGGAAGTCGATCCATGATCGCGTCAAGGAATTCTTCGTCCTGCTCCTGCTGCTGGAGACGGCGATGATCGGCGTCTTCCTGGCGCTGGACATGTTCCTCTTTTACGTGTTCTGGGAAGCCACGCTGATCCCTATGGCGCTGCTGATCGGCATGTACGGCCATGAGCGCCGGGTTTATGCCGCCGTAAAGTTCTTCCTGTACACCATGGTGGCGTCGGTCTTCATGCTGGCGGCGATCATCTGGCTGTGGTCCCACACCCGGAGTTTCGATTACGAAATCACGCGCCAGTGGATCCATGACGGCAATGCCGGCGCCGGGGCGTTGCAGTGGCTCTTTCTGGGCTTCTTTATCGCATTCGCGGTCAAGGTGCCGATCTTCCCGCTGCACACCTGGCTCCCGGACGCGCACGTGGAAGCCCCCACGGAAGGTTCCGTCCTGCTGGCCGGGGTGTTGCTCAAGATGGGCACCTACGGCTTGCTGCGCTTCAACCTGGGCATGTTTCCCACCCAGTCGCACAACAACGCCGCCTGGATCAACGGCCTGGCGATTGTGGGCATCATCTATGGCGCGCTCGTGGCGCTGGTGCAGCCCAACCTCAAGAAATTGATCGCCTACTCGTCCGTGAGCCATCTCGGCTTCGTGGTGCTGGGCATTTTCACCTTCACCCAGGCGGGGGTTGACGGGGCGGTCTACCAGATGTTGAACCACGGCGTCTCCACCGGCGCTCTCTTCATGCTTGCCGGCATGCTCTATGAGCGCAAGCATACCTACGAGTTCAAGGAATACGGCGGGCTGGCCACTCCCATGCCGATTTACGCCACCTTCTTTCTCATCGCCGTGCTGTCGTCCGTCGGGCTGCCGCTGATGAACGGCTTTGTGGGCGAATTCCTCGTCCTGAGCGGCGCCTTCCAGGCCAAAATGATTTACGGCATCCTGGGGGCCAGTGGTGTGATCTGGGGCGCCGGTTACCTGCTGTGGATGTACCAGAAAGTATTCTATGGTCCCATACACCATGCAGAAAACAAGTCCTTGCGGGACATAGACGGGCGCGAGCAGATTTCCCTCTGGCCGGTGGCCGTCATGGCCCTGGTCATGGGCGTTGTCTCGCCCTACTGGATGAAGACGATTGATCCCGCGGTGGCGGCGATCAACCGGAGTTCCCAGAGCGCCGTCGCCCGGAAAGCTCAATCTCCCGATCACGTTTCAACCTTGAACGGTGCGGCGGAAGCCGCGCCCGCCCCGGCTGGTGGACAGAGATAAATGAACCCGATTCAGACAGTTGACTACATCCGCATCCTGCCCGAGCTGGTCCTGTGCGCCTTCGGCATTGGCGTCATGTTGATCGAACCGCTGCTCAAGCCGGGCGCCAGCCGCAAAGGCCTGGGGCTTTTTTCCCTTCTCGGAACGCTGGTCGCCCTTGCGGCCACCTTCTGCCAGATGGCCTGGATGGCCCGCGACCCCCAATTCCATGATCCCGGCTGGTTCGGCATGGTGCGGGTGGACAATTTCGCCATCTTCTTCCACATTCTGATTCCCGCCATTTCGGCCGTCTGCATCCTCGCTTCCATCGAGTACCTGGAGGTTCAGAAGATCAACAGCGGCGAATTTTACGGGCTGATTCTGTTCGGCACTGCCGGCATGACCCTCATGACGTCGGCAATTGAGCTGGTGCTGATCTTTATCGCCCTGGAGATTTCCTCCATTTCGACCTACATTCTGGCGGGCTATCGCCGGCGCACCTCGTCCAGCACTGAGTCCTCCATCAAGTATTTCCTGCTGGGTTCGTTTGCCACCGCATTCTTCCTGTATGGAGTGGCCTTGATGTTTGGGGCCACGGGCTCAACCGACATTCTCAGGATTCACCAGGCCCTCAGCACGGGGACGCCCGGCATTCTTGCCTACATTGCTGTGGCCCTGATGATCGTGGGGCTGGGCTTTAAAGTGGCCGCCGCGCCGTTCCACATCTGGACGCCCGACGTGTATGAGGGCGCCCCCGCGCCGGTGGTGGCTTTGATGTCCACGGGGCCCAAGGCGGCGGCGTTCGCCGTCCTGCTGCGGGTCCTGTTTGCGACCACCGGCACCGGCTGGTTTCCCCTCATCTGGATTGCCGCGGCGCTCTCCATGACGCTGGGCAATTTCGGCGCGCTGCTCCAGAACAACGTCAAACGCATGCTGGCTTATTCTTCCATCGCTCATGCCGGCTATTTGCTGGTGGCCTTTGCCGCGCAGAATGACATCGGCGTCACCGCGGCCATCTTCTATACCGCGGCGTACGCGGCCATGAACGTGGGCGCATTCGCGGTGATCAGTCACTTTGCCTCAGGCGGCGAACGCTACATCACGTTTGACGATTACGCCGGACTGGGCAGGCGCGCTCCGCTGCTCGCCTTCACCCTGACTATTTTCCTGCTCTCGCTGATCGGCATTCCGGCAACCGCGGGCTTCCTGGCGAAATACTATGTCTTCACCGCCGCCATGGCCGCCCACCAGAATTCCCTGGTCTGGCTGACCATCATCGGCGTGATCAACAGCGCGGTGGCCTCCTACTACTACCTGCGGCTGATGGTGGTGATGTACATGCGCGAGCCCGCGCTGGCCGAAGCTCCCGCTCCGGCATCGCCGACCATGCGCCTGGCGCTGGTGATCGCCGCGATTGCAACCATCTATCTCGGCGTGGTTCCGGGCCGCACCCTCGATCACGCAACCCTGGGCGCGCTCGACCTCCAGCCGAAAACAGCGCAGGCCGGCGCCATGCCGGGGACAGGCAGCACCGCATCTTCGTCCTTGGCCTCTCCGGCTACTCTGGCGAAATAGTTACGTCGCGGCGGGAGAAGATCGCGGCGGCGGCCGCCAGAAAAACAAGGGCGAATACCAGAGCGCTCATGGCAATGGTCTCCGCCTGCTTCACCGGCGTGAACTGATATTGCCTGATCGCCTCCGCTGCCCATGACACCGGAAACAGCAGCCGCGGCAGATGGAGGCCGCGCGACTCCGTGATGAGGGCGAATGTGAGTGTCAGAGTGGTGGCGCCGGTAGCCAGCAGGGGATGAAGAAATGCCGAGTAAAACAGGGATATCGAGGCCGTCATCAGCGAACAGGCGAAAAGCACGAAAGTCAGCGAAACCAGGCCCTCAGTAGGATAGTGCCCCCGCCGGCTGAGGACAAAGGTGATCCCGCCGACCAGCACGGAAAAGATGGTTGTGATGAGCCCGCAGCCGAACAGCAATCCCGCCATATACTGCCAGCGATGGATCCCCTTGGAGAGCACCGCCAGGATGCGGCGCGACTTGCGTTCCGTTTGCAGCGCCGGAACCGCCACCATCATGCCGAAGAACAGGACGTAAAACGAGTGCATCTGGAAAAAGAACAGCACTTCCTGGCTTTGCTGGTGCAGAGCAAACACCCCGGCAATCCCTGCCAGGTAAACGGCGATGACCAGGACCACCACTCGTTGAGTGCGTAGAAAATTGGCGCCGATCAGAATAATGGGCCGCATTCCGCTAGTTCCCCGCCCGGAAGATCCGCAGCAGCGGCCCGTCAACTACCGCCAGTGTTCCCTGGGACGAGACGGCATACTTCACGCGGTCACTTTTTACGGGCACCGACAAAAGGCGGGTGCCGCGCGCCATGTCATAAAGTTCAAGATGATCAGGCTGGACCGCGAATTCGCTGCCGCCGGAAGGACTGAACCGCGCCAGGCGATAACGATTGCATTCGATGGCCAGCAAGTCATGATTTGCCCGGGCTGAAGCAAAGCTCAGGAGTGAATCCTTCCTTGAGAACACTTTCCGGCCGTCAACGGAGAGCACTGTCAGGTCTTCACAACCGAAGATGGCGATCCGCCCGGGGCCGGCCGCGGATACGCCATACGGGCACTGCCGTTTTTCCACTTTGAAATGGGCGGAGAGCGGCGTCCAGCGGCCGGTGTAATCCATCCGCCCCAGCCTGCCGTCGCTGTAGGAATGGGCCGGGTCGCTGGTGACCAGCATGCCGTCCACGGCTTCCCATAACGGCAGCGAATGCCCCAGGCTGAACCTCTTTTTGACCTGAAGCGTTCCAGCCTCGAGCACTTCCACGTCGGTGGTCGCCTTACCTTCAGTCACCACGCTTCCATCCATCAGGATCTGCGGCTGGGCAAAAATCTGGTAGTGCATCAGCACGGCTTCCTGCCCGGAGGGGGAGACCTGAATCGACCAGTTTTCCACGGGAGCCTCGCGCCGCAGCGGCAGGTCCTTTTTGGCAATGGGCGTAAACTCGGCGGAATAGAGATAGAGAACGTCGCCGCTGCGCACCAGAAACTTTCCTGAATTGGCCGGCAATACGCTGCTGAGTTCACCGCTGGTGGGCAAAGTCAGCGACTTTATCGGGGCGCCATCCTGCGCATTGAACACCGTAATCTTCAGAAGAAAATTTCCGGCGCCGCCGGTCGCGTCTCGCGCGGAAAGCTGCGGCTGCTCGGCGACCCGGTCCACCTGATAGACGAGCACTCGCTCGTCAGGAAGAAACACCACCCCTTCCTGCTTTGTCCAGGCGACTGAAAACTCACGGTCAAATCGGGTGTATCCGTACTCTTTTACCAGGTCGGCTTGCCACCGGGGAGGCGTTTTGGCGACGGCCGCAAGGAGCAGAAAAAGGACCAGGGCGCGAACCAGGATGTGCTTCATCGGTCCGTGCCCTCCTCATGCCTGCCTGGGCGGGACCCGCCATTCTGGTTGGCCAGTTCCACAAACAAGTCTTCCAGGGTGCGCCGGATGGGATTCACGGCAATTACTTCTCCTCCGGCAAGCCAGATTTGTTCGATCATCTTTCTTTGGCCCAGCGCGGGCACCGTAATCTTGATGAATCCGTTTTCCCTGGACCCTTCAAACATCAGCGCATCCACGCCTTTTGCGGTGATCACAAATCGGTCCTGGGCCGCCAGGAGTTCGGCGATGGTGCCGATGCGGGCCACCCTGCCCTTGATGACGATGGCCAGCCGGTCGCAGATCTGCTCGATTTCAGACAGCAGGTGGGAACTGAGAAACACTGTCTTGCCCGCCTCTCGGGCCCGCAGCAGGATCTCGCGCACCTGTATGCGTCCGATTGGGTCCAGGGCTGAAGTGGGCTCATCGAGAATAAGAAGATCAGGATCATTGATGAGCGCCTGGGCCAGGCCGGCGCGCTGGAGCATCCCGCGGGAGAACTTGCCCGCGTTGCGTCCGGCAGCGTTCGCCAGGTCCAGTTGCTGAAGCATTTCGCGCGTGCGCTGGCGAAGTAGGGGATCGCGCATCCCGTTAAGTTCGCCGTAAAACCTGACCAGCTTCGCCACCGGCCGGTGATACAGCGCCACATTCTCGGCCAGAAACCCGAGGCGGCGCCGCGTAGGCGCGTGCCCGAAGGGCTGGCCCAGCATATGGCCTTGTCCGGTGGTAGGATGCATCAGGCCAACGGCGATATGAATGGCCGTGGTTTTGCCAGCGCCGTTGGGACCGAGAAATCCAAAGATCTCGCCCGGCTCCACGCGCAATGAGAAGTTGTTCAGTGCCGTGACCGTCTCGTCCCTGAAAAAACTGCGGTATTGCTTGGTAACATTGCTGAAGTCGAGGGCGGCGGTCCTGGTCATCAAGGTACAAGGATAAACCAACAGACGGATGGAAGCTGCAGACGAGTGACGTGGAACACATCAGCGCAGCGACGATCTGATGTAATCAAAAGCATGGCAACAAAGACGCTACCGCGAGAAATCCCTCTGGCAGTGCTCGAAAATTCTTCCGACCCGTGCTATACGGTCAACGAATCCCTTGAAATCACATACTGCAATCCTGCATGGGACCGTTTCTCACGCCTGAATCAGGGAGGGCCGGCCGCTTTGAGGGCCAGTGTTCTCTCGCGGAACCTGCTCGATTTCATCCCCGAGGAACTCAAGAAATACCACACCGGCTTGTTCGCCACAGCGCGCGCGCTGGGCCGCCCCGTGACCCATGATTACGAGTGTTCCACTGCGACCATGTTTCGGCTGTATCGCATGCAAATCTATCCTCTTGATACAGGATTTGCCGTCATCAACTCGCTTCGGGTTGAGCACCCGCATGACCGGACCCCGGTTGAGCCGAACGATGCCATTTACAGAAACAGCGCCGGCCTCATCCGCATGTGCTCCAACTGTCGCCGGACAAACCGTGCGGACGATCCTGCGGCCTGGGACTGGGTCCCGGCGTATCTCGATTACAAGGGCAGGAACATAACCCATGGAGTGTGCCTTTTATGCATGGAATACTACTACCGCCCGTACTTAATGGTCCGCGAGGCAGGTTCCTGAACCCCAAGCCGCTCAAATTTTCGTTTTAGTCCGGCAATTCCGCTCTGCTTTTTCAGCCGCAAGAATTGCTGAAGCCCATGCAGCGTGATGCAAGACACATCCCCATGCCTGGAAGCAGTGGTGCAATTAGGACATATGGCGGCCGAGGCCCTTCCACAATCCATTCCGCCGGAGGTCCTGGAAAATTGCCCTGAGCCCTGCTTTACCGTCTCCGAATCTCTGGCAATTACATACTGCAACTCTGCCTGGGACCGCTCTGCGCTGCTGAACCAGGGGAGTCCGGCTGTGTTGAGCCACAATGTGACCTCCCGCAACCTGCTGGAATTCATTCCCCGGGAGCTCAAGCAGTACTACGTGGATCTGTTCGCCACCGCGCGGGCTGCTGGACACCCGGTGAGCCATGACTATGAATGTTCCAGCGCAACCCTGTTCCGCCTTTACCGCATGCAAATCTACCCTCTCACCAGCGGCTTTGCGGTCATCAACTCATTGCGGCTGGAACACCCGCATAAGCGCGTGCCGGTGGCTCCAAATGATGCCGTCTACAGGAACGGCGCTGGCCTGATCAGGATGTGCGCAAATTGCCGTCGCACAAGACGTGTGGATAATCCGGATGCCTGGGACTGGGTCCCGGCGTACCTTGATCTTCCCTATGGTGATATCTCTCATGGGGTGTGCCCGCCGTGTCTTGCTTTCTATTACCGCTCGCACCTTCGCGTTAAACATGCGTCGCGCTGATTTGACGGCGCCAGTTCCGGGCCGGTTCCAGACATAAAGAAAGCCCGGCTCGCGGCCGGGCTTCCGGAAAAAATTGGCGGTTACTTCAAGCCAAGCACCTGGAAGGCAATGACCAGGGCATAGAGCGCCAGAGACTCGATCAGAGCGAGTCCAAGGATCAGGAAGATGAAGAGTCCCGGACGGGCGCCAGGGTTACGGGCCAGCGACTCAACGGCGGATGCCGTGGCCTTGCCCTGTCCCAGACCGCAGAGGCCGGCGGCAAGGGCCATTCCCAGGCCGGCTGCCAGCGGCACAGCCCAGCTTCTGCCGGAGGCGGCTGCCTCAGCCCCTCCCGCCTGTGCGAACGCCGGTGTGGCAATTACCAGAATTGCCATGACGGCGAAGAGTACCAACATTACTTTGCGCATGTTTCTTTCTCCTTATGAAATCGCTTCCAGTGGGTGGTTGACGTTCACCGTGCTGACGCCCTCACGCTCGAAGCGGAAAATCAGTGCTCGTGGGCCACAGCCAGCGAAATATAAATCGTGGTCAAAAGCATAAAAATATATGCCTGCAGGAATGAAACCGCCACGTGCAACAAGAGGAATATCACCGGGATGCCCAGCGGGATCATGGTGAAAAAGACCATCGTGACCATGTCGCCGGCGAAAATATTGGCGTAAAGACGGATGCTGAGCGACATAACCCGGGCCAGGTGGCTGACAATTTCGATTGGAAACATAAGCGGCGCAAGCCACCACACCGGGCCAATGAAGTGCTTCAAATACCCGACTACACCCTGCTCGCGCAGGCCGTGCAGGTTATAAAAAATAAACGCCACCACAGCGCAGCCCAGGGTCACCGGACCGGCCGCCGTCGGTGATTCCAGGCTGGGAATCAGGCCGATCAGGTTGCCGAAAAGAATGAATAGAAACAGCGCGCTCAGGAAAGGAACGAACTTGCCGCTGTGATGGCCGATGATGCTCTCGCCCTGGCCGGCGATGAATTCGTGGAACATCTCCGCCACGTGCTGTACCCCCCTGGGTTTGTCCACCGAGAGACGGGCGCGAACCGCGAGGAAAATCAGGATCAGCAGCGCCGCCACCAGAATTTCCATGGCCACAAAATTGGTAAAGGGCGCTTCCGCATGGGCGGGATGAAACGCCGGCGGCAAAGCCTGCATCACCGCATTCACCGGCTTGGCGAACGCGTGGTTAAGAAGCGCAGTAAACCACAATTCTTCTTGCATTCGTTTGTTTTTGTCCCAGGAAGTTAGAGTCCTGCCCGTAGCGCCCTGTACGTTTCGTAAACCGCTTCTATCAGGATTGCGCCCACTGGCAGGGAAAGGCCTGCTATAAGGCCATACAAGCTTGCAGCAGAACCTCTAAATATAACATAGGCGGCGAGGGCGATCAAAACGTAGCGCAGCAGGAAACGCGCGACCACACGAGCACTGGAGGGCTTTCTGCCCGTGGCATCAAAAACGTTCCCCAGGGCTTCCACTGTGCGCCGCAGCCAGTAAAAGTTCACAATGGCCACGATGCTGCCGGCCAGGAAGCCGAGCGCCTGCGAAGCATGCCAGCGGATCCATATGGCGGGGGTCCCGAGGAGCGCCAGCGCCGCCATGGTCAGCACCAGGCGGCGGAAGGTCCTGTGATAAAAATCTTCGGCTGATTCGATTTCAGGCCGGGCGGCAGGGTCCATGCCGCTCACTCCTTAAAGTCCTCAGAGAGCGCCACGCGAATGAAATAGACGAATCCCGCGACAATCCCGAAAAGCAGCCCTGCCAGGGGCAGCCAGTCACGGTGCAGCCAGCGCTTGAGAAGTTCACCCGCAATCCAGCCGATTACCGTGGCCGCAGGCAGGGTAAACCCTATCTGGATGTACTTTTCGGCTCCCACCCACGCCTTTTTCGGACTTCTCTTTTCCGGCATCACCTCATTGTGCGATGCAGCCCACTGTAGATGCAAGGGAGGGTTGGCTATAATCAAATGTTTGCTATGACACATGCGGTACTGCAAGACGACCTGGCCGCGGCGGGCGCAACCGGCGGCGAGTACATGGGAGCGGCCACGGCGCTCAGTTTCGGCAATGCGGCAGCCGAACTTGAGGCTATGCGGACCGGCTGCGCGGTGTTTGACCTGGGCTGGCGGGCGCAGATCGCCGCTTCCGGTAAAGACCGGGTGCGCTGGCTGCACAACATGGTCACCAACAGTGTGCGCGACCTGCCTCTGAACCGCGGCAACTACAATTTTGTCCTGAACGCCCAGGGCCGCATTCTGGGCGACCTCTACATTTTCAACCGCGGTGAATTCCTGCTTCTGGAAACCGATCGCCGGCAGGTGGAAAGTCTGCTCTCCACACTGAAGCGCTTTATCATCATGGACAAAGTCGAGTTGCACGATCTCGGCGGGAGCGTGACCGCCATTGGCCTCTGCGGGCCCCGTACCGAGCAAGTGCTGGAGCAGGCCGGAATCGCCGCCGGCGGCATGGTGCCGTTGGAAGTCCGGGAATCGTCCGGCCTCACCCTGATTCGGGGTCCCGAGCAGAAACCCGGCTGGTTTGAGATCTGGCTGGAACCGGCACAGGCGGCGTCCCTGTGGAAGAAACTCACTGGGGCAGGGGCACAGCCGGCAGGTTCAGAGGCGCTGGAGATGTGGCGCGTGCTGCACGGGATCCCGCAGTATGGCCAGGACATACGCGACCGCGACCTGCCGCAGGAGACCGGGCAGACGCAGGCTTTGCATTTCAACAAGGGCTGCTACATCGGGCAGGAAATTGT